>CAXFCV010000074.1:0-2226 GCA_964000975.1 uncultured Rhodospirillaceae bacterium
AGGACATCCTGGCTCTACTCGCTGACTAGGAAAATCAATACCACGCCGAGCTTATACCTCCATGCAGGAGCTATTCATGGCTGTGTCCTTTGCGAGGAGGACAGGCCGTTGGTTTATATGGAGGATGTGGGGCGGCACAATGCGATCGATAAAATCGCTGGCTATATGGCGCTGCACGGCATCGGGCCTGAAGGCAAAATTTTTTACACCACTGGCAGATTGACTTCTGAGATGGTCATAAAGACGGTCCAGATGGGCATACCAGTTTTGGTTTCTCGATCCGGATTCACAGCTTGGGGTGTTGAGCTAGCCCGCCAAGCGGATCTCACATTGGTTGGACGCGCGCGAGGCAAGCGTTTTCTGGTGCTGTCTGGACAACAACGCATCGTTTATGACGCCGATCCGGAAGCGATCACCGAGGAACCTCGTATTTCGGGCCGGAAGGCTGGGCGGCCCTGACGTGTTGGCAAGGGTGATGGCATGATTTCTGGTGTTTCAGCTGTGTTGTTGGCTGGCGGCCAAGCGCGGCGCATGGGTGGTGTGGACAAGTGTCTTCAGTTACTCGGCGGGAAAACGCTGCTGGCGCACGTGTTGGAGCGAATAGAACCGCAAGTGGGTCCAATCCTGCTAAACGCAAATGGCGAACGGGAAAGGTTTGAGACCTATGGATTGCCCGTTGTCGCGGATGTTGTATCAGGTTATGCCGGTCCGCTTGCGGGAATCCTAACCGGATTGAGGTGGACCATAGAGAATGCGGACACCTGCAAATGGATGGTCAGTGTTCCGACGGACGCACCATTCATTCCAACGGATCTTGTTTCGTCCCTTGTGGCCGGCATAGAGGAGAATGGGGGCGAGATTGCTTGCGCCGTATCACGCGGCCGGACACATCCTGTTGTCGGAATTTGGCCGGTCGCCCTGGCAGAAGCGTTGGAACGCGCCCTGGTCGATGAAGATATTCGAAAGATTGATCACTGGACTGCGCTATATCGTTTGGTTGAGGTGGTATTTCCGGCGGACAACGTCGATCCATTCTTCAACGCCAATCGTTTGGAGGATCTGGCAGAAGCAGAACGTCTATTGCCGCTCAAGCGTTAGAAAACGCCCATGCGGACGCATCGCAGCGACGGCTCCACCTTCCATAACGGTTCGCAGCAGAGCCTCCGTATTTTTGGCGACAAACCCGCAGATGGCATTTACGCCCCAGTCGAATAAGGTCGGGCTAAGGGGCGCGCTGGGGCCAACGAGTACGATATGCGCGTCCTTTGTGAAGGACAGTAGATCTGAGAGACTGCCGTTGGTTAAGGCCGAAGCCGTAATCAGCACATGTTTAGCATTCGGTAGCAGGTCGGCTGCAGCACTCTCTGGATAGCAGCCCAGCCTAGAATCGCGTTCTATCACCGCGGCATTAGGGACGCGGGTCGCGAGGCCCGGAAACTGGCCGACCACCACCGTCTGTTTGCCAAAATCCTGGATAAGGTCAAGTCCGTTCGTGTCGTTTCCCTCCAGATCGAAGCGGTTGTGGAAGGCATTTATGGCGGCATATCCGATGGATTTCTCGAATACGTTTTCAGAGTTCGTGAGGTTTGCGAGTTCCGCGAGTTTTTGTCCGGCATAACTGCCGGGAACCGGTGGCCCGTTACAACTGCTGGTACCGCGTGTGGGACTGTGTGCCAGACCTACACCAAAAGGCCCTACCACGGCTGTCCAATTGAGCCCGATGAGGACATGATCAGCCTTGCCGCTTAGATTTATCGAAAGTTGGCTTGCCAAAGATTGCGGACGCTGGGTTTGATTACCATCGTTTTGGGTCATTGTTGCCTCTGACTGCTCGAACCTTTATCGCGACGCTTACCAACCGGGCCTGCTGTCTCTTTAAAAATTCAAACTTCGTGAATTCAATTATATTCGGGCAAGGTGTCTAGTTTATAAACGGTAACTATGAATTTGATCCTTCCCCCATGAATTGGTGCACGTTTTATGATAGGAAACGTAGGATCAAAGATGGCAAAGATTGGACACTAACCGTAAGAGATTGTCACGAAGCTACGCCAGGTAGAAGTGCTGGTAGGGCAAGGTGGGACGCTATTCTCTAGGTCCAGATTACGGAACAAACGTATTATCGTTGGCGCAAGCACTACGTCGGCATGGGGGTGGCTCAACTCAAGGAGTTGAAGCGACTGCAGAAGGAGAACGAGAGACTTCGCAGGGCTTTTTCCGCTCTTA
>CAXFCV010000075.1:0-8415 GCA_964000975.1 uncultured Rhodospirillaceae bacterium
ATAATCGTCTAGGTCCCCGCTTTGGAAATCGCGATCAAATCAGGTACTTCCCGGACAGCCTCGTCACCGCCTTTGCACTTTGTGGCAAAGCAGAGGGCATTGCGGGCCGTCCGCCCGACATCAGCATCTCGAGATAGAAATTTAAAGCGAGCAAGGCTATTTTTTTGATCCACCGCTGATAATTTCGCAATATTCATAACGTGCCCCTTTCAGCCAGGACTGCCTCGACCAGGATGACATCATCCGGCGTGTCTACCCCAATTGATCCCGGCGGCACTCGGACACAGGCAACTTTCTCTCCGTGCTCCAGAAATCTCAAAATTTCAATGCTCTCTGATTTCTCAACCGGCCCCTGCTCCCAAGCCGAATATTTGGCCAGGGCATCGCCTGTAAATGCGTAAAGACCCACATGCACAGTCCGCTGCATGGCTTCTCCCTGAGGATACGGCACGGGAAATCGAGAGAACGTGATCACCGTGCCATCCAGAGCGGGTACCAAATGTACCACGGATGGGTTATCCATCTGATCATCTGAGGCCGCCGTGATATAGCCGGTAGATACCCCAATACCGCGCTCAACTGCGGCCAAAAGACATTTGGAGACGGCATCAATGGAGGCGGGCTCAATTAATGGTTCGTCACCTTGCACGTTCACATAAATGTCTGCCGATATTTTTTCCGCGACCTCCGCCAGTCGGTCAGAGCCGGTGGCGTGATCACTTCGGGTCATCACTACGTCCATGTCGTTTTCCTCGCAGAAAGCGGCGATCTTGTCCGAATCTGTTGCCACCACCGTTTGATCGACAGATGGCGTCATCACTACTTGGTCCCAGACACGAGCGATCATCTCCCGTCCTGCAATCTGAGCAAGGGGTTTGCCAGGAAATCGGGTGGACTGCCAACGGGCAGGGATAACCGCGAGAACAGTCATTCGCCATCGCTTTCAAGCAACGCTCGGAGCGCGGGATGAAGATGGATGACACCTTCCAGTTTTCCATCTGAGTCAAGCACAGGAAGATCGAATATTTCCCGCTGCTGGAGTAGAGAAAGTGCCTCCGAAATGCTGGTGTGCCGGTCAACGGACATAAATTCTGTACGCGCATGATCAATGATATCGTCGGCGAACAAAGCGGACAGGGGCTTCTGGCTCCGGAGCAGCAGTCGCCGGAGATCACCGTCGGTGAACAACCCCACAAGACAACCCTTCCGATCCACTACGCACGCCAATCCTAACCGGCCCGCAGTCATCATCTCCAAGGCTTCTTTTACCATGGTTTTCGGTGGCATCGCAGGAATGGCATCCGGCTTCAACAGGATATCCTCAATGGTACGATTAGCACTCGACGTGGACATTGTCCTCTCCCCATTGGCTCAAAAGGCTCAAGCGCACCTCATGGGTCGCCTTTGCCTGTGCTAGGATATTTTCCAAATACCGAATATCAAGCTGGGTGTTGGCATCTGAAAGAGCCTCATCCGGGTTGTCATGGACTTCCATAAAGAGCGCATTAATGCCGCAGCCTGCCGCAGCGCGCACCAGCGCAGGAATAAATTCCCTTTGTCCACCAGAAATGTTGCCCATTGATGTCGGCAACTGCACGGAATGGGTTGCGTCAAAACAGACCGGATATCCAGATTCTGCCATTATCGGAAAGTTGCGATAATCATTTACGAGCATGTTATAGCCAAAAAAGGTGCCTCGATCGGTCAAGAGAATTTGTTGATTTCCAGTGGACTCGATCTTGCGAACAGAGTTTTTCATGTTCCAGGGGCTCATGAATTGGCCCTTTTTCAGGTGAACCGGTTTGCCGGTTTCTCCTGCCGCTAGCAAGACATGCGTCTGTCGGCAGAGATAGGCCGGTATCTGGATAAAATCGACGACAGACGCGGTTTGGGCGGCCCACTCCGCGTCGGAGAAATCACATACCACTGGAACGCCCTGTGTAACGCGCACCTCTGCGAGAATTTCGAGACCATCGTCAATCCCAATGCCGTGAAACGATCCGATCGAGGACCGGCAATCCTTGTCATAACAAGATTTGTAAATCCAGGGAATATCCAGGGCTTTGCAGATGGCGCCAATCCGACCGGCCATCTCAAGCGCGTGATCGCGAGACTCAATGGCACACGGGCCACCCAAAAAAACAAGAGGTCCAGCGCCGCCAATGTTCACGGTGGCGACATCGCCACCTCCCACCGAAATTATTTTGCTCATCATAGTATGTATTTGTAATCGACTCGAATTAAGGAACCTCTAAATATGACATGAAGGTGATATAAAAGGCGACACAGAATAATGAACTATTGCTCGCCAAAACGATGGTCTAGACCCGAGCGGGCTTAATGGCCTTAGCACCCAACATTAGCCACAGTATATCACCGCACCCGACTTTGGAGCGATACCAACAAGGGTCTATGCAACGCCGGTGTTTACTGATCCTGGTGCCACCGCATGGTTTTGAGAAGCGTGTCTATGGTTATGGCGCTCAGGGTAGCCTTTGCAATCCCGTCTATCTCGCCCAACACCATCTGGAGGGCATGTCCAATGTCAGTTTTTTCCCCGACGTCGCCGGCCTGACGTTGGTCACTACTAATGTCCTCAAATATACAAATGACATCCATCAGCGTCGTGCGCCGCGCATTGGCGCTGAAACGGTAGCCGCCACCAACGCCTCGGACCGAATCGACCAGGCCTGCCCGGCCGAGGTCACGAAGCACTTTTGCCAGGTGATGGGTCGAAATACCGTATAGGTCAGCAATATCGGTAGCCGACAATTGGCGGCTAGTGTCCCGGGCGAGCTCAAGGACTGCAAATAGAGCAAATTTGGTTGCTTTCTGGAGCTTCACTCCTCCTCCCTCCCAAAATCAACCGGCATTTCCAGTTCAATAAAAGGGCCAGCCATCATACCCTGCGCACGAAAAAACGACATATTCAAATTATCTTCCCGGGCGACCATGGTCCGAATCGTCTCTACACCATCCTTTTTCAATCTAGCGCTAATTGCACGAAACAGCATTTCCCCTACCCGCTTACCCTGGAACTCTGGTGCCACGAGTATCGTCAATATCCAGCCGCACGGCAACGAACCAAATTCCCAGGCACGAACTTCTCCTATTATAAAGCCGGCAAAACCCAGCCCATCTCCGGACCCACCGTTTGTCTCGGCTATGAGAAAATGCTGTCCATCGTGACCAACAAACTGATTAAACATACTGGCCCAGTAATCAGGTTTAGGAATGGATGTGACTCGACCGTCCAGGGCGACCACGTTTGGTTGATCTTGCGCCATTGCTGGGCGAATTCTCATGCTATTAGCCCCTTTTATGTAATAATTCCTATTTGGATTCATAGATTTACAAAACACGTGTTAAAATACCGTTTTTGCTATTGACTCCACAAAGCGGGTCAAGCATAACTAAATGCGCAATTCCTTACCAAATTACATGTTTTCGGAAAACTGGCGGTAAATCAAGACGGTAGTTGCGCGTAACAAGGTAGATGGGGAAACACGAGCCGGGTAGCTGAGGTTAGATCGGCGACGGATGAGGGGGATTAAAGGTAGGATGATTGATTTTTCTACACATCCAGATCGGTACAAACATTGGAAGATCGCATTCGAGGGGCCTGTAGCCATTCTTTCCATGGACGTGGATGAGGCGGGAGGAATGGTAGACGGGTATGATTTGAAACTGAACTCGTATGATCTGGGTGTGGATATAGAATTGTATGACGCTGTTCAACGACTACGTTTTGAACACCCAGAGGTGAAAAGTGTAATACTCACCTCGGCCAAGGACAGGGTTTTCTGCGCCGGCGCTAATATCGCCATGTTGGGCTCGTCATCTCACGCACACAAAGTTAATTTTTGCAAATTTACCAATGAAACTCGAAACGGGATTGAGGATGCCTCTGATAATTCAGATCAAAAATATATTTGCTTAGTAAATGGCACAGCGGCTGGGGGAGGTTATGAACTGGCCCTTGCCGCAGACCACATTATGCTAATTGATGATGGGGCTTCCGCGGTTTCTTTGCCGGAAGTACCTCTCCTGGCGGTTTTGCCGGGGACAGGCGGGCTCACCCGCGTCGTTGACAAACGCCACGTTCGGCGAGACCGGGCAGACATATTTTGCACCTTAACTGAGGGCATGCGGGGCAAACGAGCTGTGGAGTGGAAGTTGGTCGACGAATTGGTACCCCGCTCAAAGCTCATGGATACAGCAATGGCGCGGGCAACGGAATTCGCAGCTAAATCGTCCCGTCCTTCGGACGCCCGAGGAATCGAGCTTGCCCCCATATCGCGAGAGATTGACGGGGACACGATAGTTTACAAGACCCTATCTGCGAGCATAGACCGGAACCTCCACACGGCAGAAATCACGGTGACCGCCCCTGAAAAAGCACCAGCTCAAGACATCGACGGTATCATTTCGGAGGGCTGTGACTTTTGGCCCCTTGCCTTCGCGCGGGATTTTGACGATTTTATTTTGCACATGCGGGCGAACGAGATCGAAACTAGCACCTGGGTGTTTAAAACCGTAGGCGATGCAGACAACGTAGAAGCAGGAGATGCAGCCCTTCTAAACAATGCCGATCACTGGCTGGTTCGGGAAATAACGCTTTATTTGAAGCGGACGCTGAAACGGTTGGATGTCTCGTCACGCAGTATTGTCACATTGGTTGAACCCGGCAGCTGTTACACTGGTACATTACTAGAACTTGTTTTGGCCGCCGACCGCAGTTACATGCTGGACGGTGTGTTGGAGGGATCAAACTTGCCGGAGGCAACCATCCGTCCGACCGGTATCAATTTTGGTCCCTTGCCGATGTGCAATGGGCTTAGCCGTTTGGAGACACGATACCTGGATGACCCCTCCCGGATGGATAATTTGAAGACAGAGATTGGTAGAGATCTCAACGCGGAAACAGCAGACGAACTGGGTCTAGTCACCTTCATACCGGATGACATTGATTGGGAAGACGAGGTGCGAATCGCCATCGAGGAGCGGGCGAGTTACTCCCCTGATGCCTTGACCGGCATGGAAGCAAGCCTGCGCTTCGCCGGTCCGGAGACCCTAGAAACGAAAATTTTTGGCCGCCTGAGCGCGTGGCAAAATTGGATATTCCAGCGGCCGAACGCTGTGGGCGAAGAAGGAGCTCTGCAGCTATTTGGTACCGGCAAACAAGCTAAATACGACAGAAAAAGGGTATAAACATGAGTTCCATAGACTATTCAGAGAAAATTCCAAACAACGTAAACTTATCTGATGATCGTCGTTTACAACGAGCACTTGAAAAATGGCAACCCGCATTTCTCAACTGGTGGGGTGGCATGGGGCCTGAAGGTAGCAGCGATCATGAGGTTTACTTACGCACAGCTGTCGACGTAAGCCCAAAAGGTTGGGCTCAATTCGATATGGTCAGGATGCCGGAATACCGCTGGGGTATCTTTCTTGCAGATCAGGAGGTCGACCGGAAAATAAATTTCGGGATTCACAAGGGGGAAGACGTCTGGCAAGAGGTTCCCGGTGAATATCGGTCTGAATTGCGCCGCTTAATCGTGACACAAGGTGACACAGAACCGGCTTCTGTCGAACAGCAGCGTCTTCTCGGTCTGTCTTGCCCCTCGCTTTATGACCTAAGAAGCCTGTTTCAAATTAATGTGGAGGAAGGTCGGCACCTTTGGGCGATGGTCTACCTTCTCCACGCCTATTTTGGCCGCGATGGCCGCGAAGAAGCGGAAGAAATGTTGTTGCGTCATTCCGGAGATGAAGATAAGCCTCGTATTTTGGAGGCGTTTAATGTGCCGACTGAAGACTGGTTGTCCTTTTTTATGTTCACGTTCTTCCAGGATAGAGACGGTAAATTTCAGTTAAGCTCTCTGGCAGAATCCGGCTTCGACCCCCTTTCACGGACATGCAGGTTCATGCTTACCGAAGAGGCACACCACATGTTCGTGGGTGAGACTGGGGTAGGACGCGTTGTGGAGCGAAGTGCGCAGCTTTCTCGACAGCACGATACCCTAGATATTGGTGCATATGGTGGAATTCCGCTACCGATGATCCAGAAATGGATGAACTTTCATTTTTCCATTTGCCTAGATCTGTTCGGTCAGGAAACCTCCACCAACGCCGCTAACTTCTACTCCATGGGACTGAAGGGTCGATACCTTGAAACCAAGATCGACGACGATCACGCCCTTGGCAATGATATGTTCCATGTTCCGGAACTAAGGGGCGACAATGTCGTCATGGCAGAGGCACCAGCACTAACGGCCATCAATGAGCGCCTTCGCAATGATTATCGTGAGGATTGTCAGCGCGGCGTGGACCGTTGGAATAAGATTATTGCTAAAGCCGGAGCTGATTACACCCTGACCCTACCGCACAACGCCTTTCATAGGAATATTGGGACCTTCCAAGGCATGCATTTTACGCCTCAAGGCAAGCCGATCTCAAAGGAAGAGTTCGATGCTAATCGAGCAAACTGGATGCCTAGCGAAGCCGACCGGGAATTCGTCAAGTCACTCATGGTCCGCGTGACCGAACGCGGCAAAATGGCCAATTGGGTTGCTCCGCCATCCCGCGGCGTTCACGGTCAGGACGTGGACTACGAATACGTTAAACTGCATTAAAAAGACCCTGTGCATCGGGCCCCGATTTATCTAAGATCGGGGCCCTAATTATTTGAGGGCACGCCATGCAGATCAATACGGTTTCGTTAGATCACTCAGTTTCCCCAGCAAAAATAGAATTTTCTGAACAGTTTAATGTTGCGGTTCCGTTCATTGACCGTCATTTGGAAGAAGGTCGGGGAGATAAGATTGTCATTAAAGTCCATGGCGGCGGTGATGTCACTTACGCTACCCTGGCCGAGCATGTGAACCGGGCCGGAAACGCCCTCCTCAATCTCGGCGTAAAACCAGGTGACCGGGTTCTCATGATGGTGAAAGACGCACCAGACTTCTATTACGTTTATTGGGGAGCAATTAAAGCGGGTATATTACCCGTCCCCCTCAACACCCTGCTGCGCGCCAAAGACTATGCCTATATGATCGAGAACTCCGAGGCCGCTGGCGTTATTTATTCGCCGGAGTTTTCAGAGGAGGTCGAACCGTCACTGGAAACAGCCACTCATAAACCGCCAACTGTTTTGAAAACCGAGGGCCCCGGTAAGACCTTTGCCATGCATATGGCTGCAGCCGATACCACTCTTGAGCCCGCCAAAGTTTCACCCGAGGATGACGCCTTTTGGCTCTATTCATCGGGTTCTACTGGCAATCCCAAAGGCGTTGTCCACGCTCATAAAGACATGGTAATCACAAGCCAGCGCTACGCAGTTGAAACGCTCGGCATGACGGAAAAAGATATCAATTTTTCCGCCGCTAAGCTATTTTTTGCTTATGGCCTCGGAAACGCCATGACCTTTCCCCTCTGGGTCGGCGGTTCTGCAATCCTATTTGCCGGCCCACCCTCTCCAGCGGATATGCATGAAATCATCGAGACCCACCGGCCCACAATTTATTACGGCGTCCCAACCCTCTATGCCGCTCAGTTGAAGACAATGGGCAATACGGATGTGGATCTTTCCTCAATTCGGATCTTCATATCTGCTGGGGAAGCCTTGCCCCCCGACCTACTGCGACGATGGACCGAAAAAACTGGTGCGGAAATTCTGGATGGTATCGGCACAACGGAAATTTTGCATATATTTCTCTCAAACCGGCCAGGCGAGGTAAAACCTGGCGCCAGCGGCAGAACTGTGCCGGGCTATGACGCTAAGATCGTCGATGATGACGGCAATGAGGTCCCGGACGGAGAGACAGGCAGCCTCATGATCAAAGGCGAGTCTCTTCTCAAGCATTACTGGCGGAATCCAGAGAAAACAGCCGAAAGCCTTCACGACGGCTGGATGTATACGGGTGACACGTATTATCGCGATGAAGATGGCTTCCTATTCTGCTGTGGCAGGTCAGATGACATGCTCAAGGTTGGAGGCATCTGGTGCTCTCCGGTGGAAATAGAGGCTAAGCTAGTTGAGCATCCCAAAGTATTGGAGGCAGCTGTCGTCGGCCGCGCCGACGATGATGAACTCATTAAACCCGAGGCCTTTGTGGTTTTGAACGATGCCGGCGATGAGTCGGACGCCCTGAAGAAAGAGCTGTTGGAGCATTGTAAGACAGGTCTTGCACGCTATAAATATCCACGATGGTTTAATTTTCTGGATGACCTTCCCAAAACGGCCACAGGCAAAATTCAGCGCTTCAGGCTGCGATCGGATTAATTACAAAATCAGATGATGGGCTATGTATTCAATTGTACGCAGAAAATATCACCGCTCCCGGTCAAGCTTCATCTTCTAATCTCAAAAAATTCCCTTGGGGTAGGCTACGGAGAATAAGCAGGGGATTACACCCC
>CAXFCV010000076.1:0-1836 GCA_964000975.1 uncultured Rhodospirillaceae bacterium
CGCCAATCAAGACGTCAGCTTCATACGAATTTCCGTTGCTAAAATAGCAAATTGCTTTATCGCCGGCATTTTCAACCGAAACGACATCGTGGTCGAACCTAATATTCTCTAGTCCGACCGCATCGCTCAGCATCCGTGCCAATTCCGGGCGAAAAAGCCCCACCGCCGGGGCGCCGTAGGTCTCCGGCCAATGGCTGGTATCGGTTGAGAAGAGTTCGTTTCCTTCGGTGTCGAGTTCGATATATCGGTCGAGCTGAACCGAGATATCCCGGTATTGCTCCTTAAGTCCCAGCCCGTAAATCGCGCGCCCGGCGTTGGGCCAAAGATTAAAGCCCGCTCCGGTCGTCCGGGTGTCTGGGGCACGCTCGAAGACGGCGACTTCGTGTCCCAGCGATAAAAGACCAATCGCTGTTGAAAGCCCGCCGACGCCGCTGCCGCAAATACCAATCTTCATGACGCTTTCTAACTCTTGTTCTTAGCCGGATCAGCCCGGCACTCTCTCAGGTCTCGAGACAAAGGTAATGGTAGGGCGGGTTCAATGATTGACGAGGAAGCCTGGCTCCGCGCGAACAAGCGATTTTACCGCAATTTCGTGGTGACTTTATAAGTCTAGTGAAATAAAAATTCGGCTTCCCATTGTCGTGTACGCAAACACTCCGCTATTTCAATCAAGTTGTGTGTGTCTAGAATTCCGGAAATTTGAGCTATCGGAGCTTGATATTAAACGTCGTCTGTATTTTGTGTTCCTTCTGTCTGTTGCCTTTTTCTTCGACATGGTCTCCGTCGGATTGGCCCATGCGGGGGAAGATATATCAGGCGGGTTACTGAGCGGGTTGTTGAATCCGATATTCGACTGGGATGACGTAGTCGCCATGGTGGTGGTTGGCCTGTGGGGTGCCGTTATCAGACGGGCCGCGTTCTGGACCCTGCCGATTGTTTCCCCGCTCGTTATGTCGGTGGGCGCAGAATTGGGCTTGGTGGGCGTTCCAGTTCATTTCATTGACCCGGGGATCGCACTTTCCGGTATGATTTACGGGCTCCTAATCGTTTTTCTGATTAAAACGCCAATTCCTTGCCGCCGGCCCTGCGCGCGCCGATCGAGGAACTGAACGCAACCTTCCGCTAAGGCTGCCATGCGGCCGACCGAAACTTGCGGCTGAAGAAGGAAGATCAGGACAAGCCGCTTCAACCGCATCCAATCGTCAAACGCCACCGGGAGAGTGGGAGAGCGTCGCTCTTCGTCAATCCGTCCCTCTTCGTTGGGGTATTGAAGGATGGGAGGACGGTCCGGCGGCGGTGGACCTTTTGGACGAGTTTTACGCCTGGGCCGTGCAGGAGCGTTTCCAGGTGCGCCACACATCGTGACACGACTAACGGTGATTTGGGATAACCGCTGCTATTGGCAGAGTACGTCCGGCGAAAACCGGCTCCGCCAACCGCGTCGCTTTTACCCTGCCACCATTGCGGACCGGTCCCATCGAGGGGTTGCGTTGACAGAGCGAGCCCGCCACGCTACCTACGCCACCGATGCGTTAGCAAATATCCGTGGAGGGATGGCAGAGCGGTAATGCAGCGGATTGCTAATCCGTCATGGGGTAATTCTCATGCGGGGGTTCGAGTCCCCCTCCCTCCGCCAGATTTTCCAAGTTACCCTTTGATTAAATTTAAAAATTATAATTAACAAAATTTTATTCCCCCAATCCTTCCCCCAGATCGTTCACGATGGGCGGGCCAGCCACTACGAAAGCGGTGAGACATTGGAATTGAGGCTATGTGGCAAACTGAAGAATTTCCTATTGGTAAATTCTTTCCCCAGATACGGGATTAAAAGGGAAG
>CAXFCV010000077.1:0-1764 GCA_964000975.1 uncultured Rhodospirillaceae bacterium
AGTCGGCCATTCCTTTACTCGACCCCCGCTACAACCTGGGTCGCATGGTCGAATTGGCCCAGCAGTCCTTCGATCTGTCAGAGGCCTGCTCCATGCCGATCTTCTACAACATGCGTATTCGAGCCTGTCATCTGACCGGTGATTTTACCACCAAAGACAATAAAATTGGGAAGTATAACGCGAACAACCCGGTGCCGGACCAGATTTACGACGTAGAAAAAATCGTTCTGCCGCCTGCAACTTATCGGCATGAGAAAGCCAAATTCGACGAGCGATTGCCAGCGGCGCAAGAATTTGCCCGAGATCACAACATGAATGAACTGTTCCCGGGCGCAGGCGGCTCGTTCGGCATCATCACACAGGGCGGCACTTATACTGTTCTGCTGCGCGCCCTGCGGCGCCTCGGTGCCGCAGACGCCTATGGGAAATCAGATATTCCCATCCTTTGTCTCAATCTGGTGTATCCGTTGATCCCAGGTGAAATTCAGGATTTCATGGCCGACAAGGATCACATCCTGGTGGTGGAGGAAGGAAATCCAAATTATATTGAGTCGCAAATTGCCGAGATCGCGCAGCGTTGCCAGATTGAATGCGCCATCCACGGGAAAGACGTCCTTCCCATGGCGGGCGAATATGTTACGGACGTGGTTCGCGAGGGCGTGGCAAAATTTCTGGCCCTGGTCTCGGATGAGGGTGAAAACTCAGCAGCAAGCCTCGCAGAAGCCGCAATTAAAAATGAGTATTCTGTGGCGCAATCTCACATCCAGGACCCCATGCCAGCCAGGCCACCCTCATTCTGTACAGGCTGCCCGGAGCGGCCCATTATGGCCGCCATGAAATTACTCATGAAAGAGCGTGGGAAATTCCACGTGTCCATGGACATTGGTTGTAATCTCTTTGGTTCGTTGCCGCCATTCAATGTCGGCAACACAGTTCTAGGCTACGGGCTATCCTTGGCTAGCAGCGGCGCCGTCGGGCCGAGTCTGGGTCAATCCAATGTTGCCATCATGGGAGATGGTGGATTCTGGCACAATGGGTTTACCTCGGGCGTCATCAATGCCCGCTGGAATGAATATGATTCGGTTCTGGTAATCCTTGATAACGGTTACGCCGCTGCGACCGGCCAGCACAAACTACCCTCCACCGGGGCCACACCCATCGGCAAAGCCTCGCTCGTTACTATCGAGAGCGCACTAAAAGGGGTGGGTGTCGAATGGATAAGATATGTCGATTCGTACAGCCTTGAGGAGTCTAAGCGAGTGATTGGAGAAGCCCTAGACGCCCGTGAATATGGCCTCCGTGTCGTCATCTCCAATAATGAATGCATGCTCGCCCGTCAGCGGAAAGAACGCCCGGCCAAAGCCAAGGCCCTGAAGGCGGGCCGAACAGTTGTGCAGGAGAAATTCGGCGTGGATGAGGAAGTCTGCACAGGTGACCATTCTTGCATGCGCCTCAACGGTTGCCCCTCACTCACACTCAAGGAAAGCAGCGACCCTTTCAAAGAAACACCGATTGCACATGTGGACCAAGGCTGCTTCGCCTGCGGCCACTGCGGTGAGGTTGCCCATGCCGCCCAGCTGTGTCCCTCCTTTTATAAGGCCGAGGCCATCCGCAATCCGAGACCCATGAGAAGGTTCTTCTCTGCCATTAATCGCGGCCTTCTATCCGCCATGGGTGCCTAGGTCATGGCCGCAGATCGTCCTCTTTGTATTCTGATCGGCGCGCTTGGCGGCCAAGGTGGCGGCGTGCTTGCGGACTGGCTGG
>CAXFCV010000078.1:0-1534 GCA_964000975.1 uncultured Rhodospirillaceae bacterium
CTCATGTGCAGCAATGCGCTCAATTCCAATGCTCTCCACATAGTCGACAGCCGCCGCGAGTCCGGCGGCTTCAACGATGGCTGGAGTGCCGGCTTCAAACCGAGCGGGCGTCTCTCGATAAGTGGTTTCCTCAAATGTCACTCGATCAATCATATCCCCACCGCCCTCATACGGCGGCATGGAGTTAAGGATGTCCTTCTTCCCATAAAGCACGCCAATACCAGAGGGGCCGTAAAGCTTGTGGCCAGTAAAGGCGTAGAAATCTGCATCCATATCCTGCACATCGACCCGACTGTGCATTATTCCCTGTGCACCATCAATTAGGACGCGCGCGCCATAAAGATGGGCAAGGTGGGTAATCTCTTTTACAGGCAGAATGGTACCCAGCACGTTGGAAATATGGGTTACTGAGACGATCTTGGTTTTAGGGCTCAGGAGCTCCTCGAACTTGTCCATCAGTAAATTGCCCGCATCGTCGATCGGGATTACTCTCAACTCAATCCCAATGGCCTCGCGCAAAAGTTGCCAAGGTACAATGTTAGCATGGTGCTCCATATGGGTAATGATGATTTCATCGCCCGCATTTAAAAATGCGCGTCCATAGCAATGAGCCACCAAGTTGATCGAAGAGGTCACGTTTCGGGTAAATATAATTTCTTCATTACTGGCAGCGTTTAGGTAGCGCGCCACGGTTTGGCGCGCATTCTCGTATTGGTCTGTAGCGGCCTGGCTCAGCGTGTACGCGCCCCTGTGCACATTTGCGTATTCATGTCGGTACATATGTTCCATGCGCTGCAAAACAGCCTCTGGCTTTTGTGGGCTCGCACCACTATCCAAGAATGCAAGAGGATGACCATTGATCTTCTCCGATAAAATGGGGAAGTCTTTGCGGATAGATTTAATGTCGTAGGCATTCTCAAGGATAGGAAGTGTGGTATCCATTTCCTTCAAGCCTCCATCCAGCTACTAATTCGGGCCTGAAAAGCACCAGCTAATTCACCCAGACTAAATTCCTCCATGACCTCGGCCAGAAACCCCTCAACTAGGATTTTTCTGGCCTGGGCCTCTGGAATGCCCCGCGTTCGGAGATAAAATAACGCCTCCTCATCCAACTCTCCGGCGGTTGAGCCATGAGCGCATTGGACGTCATCCGCGTAGATCTCCAGTTGCGGCTTACTGTTAATTTCCGCGTCTCCCGACAAGAGAATGGTTTTGTTGTTCATGCGTCCGTCGGTCCCGTCTGCGCCCTTGTTCACCAGAATATTGCCCTGGAAAACGCCCCGGGATTGACCATTGAGGGCGCCGCGGTAATTTTCGTCACTCTTAGTGCCCGGGGCTTGGTGTCTAATAACCGTTGTATTGTCCAACACCTGACTGCCAGAGCCGAGATAAACGCCATGCAGCTTTGCAGATGCCGCTTTGCCCATCAGAGCCACCTGGATTTCGTCCCGGGACATCTGCCCGCCCTCCGCCAGCACAAAACTTTTGTAGCTCCCGCCTGCAGCAACATGGGCCCGGATAGTGTTGATATGAA
>CAXFCV010000079.1:0-1999 GCA_964000975.1 uncultured Rhodospirillaceae bacterium
AAACTGTCTGGCACCGTCAAGCCGAGACTGCGTATTTGATCTGTGGTCCAGGCAAGCCATTTCTTATTGTGAGCCCGGGACATGTCTATAAACTCAGTATCTTGGAGCGCGACAGCGCCGGAGATCTGAGCGGGATAAGAAACATTAAAAGGCGATCGCATCCTGTTCATAATGTCCGCAACTTCGGGGGGAAAATAACCCCAGCCGAGGCGGATGCCTCCCATGCCATAAATTTTTGAAAAGGTGCGCAAGGTTACAACATTCTCGTGTTCTCTCACCATATCCAGCCCATCCACATAGTCGGGCTCATCAATGTATTCTTCATAGGCGCAATCAATGACCAAAAGTATATCATCCCGAAGGCCTGCGTGTAGGCGCCTCAACTCAACCTCTGGCAAGTAGGTCCCCGTGGGGTTGTTAGGGTTGGCGACGAAGACCAAACGGGTCTTCTCCGTGATTGCGGCTAGCATGTTATCTACATCAACAGTGATCTCAGTTTCCGGCGCGGCAGCTACGTCGGCGCCTACAGTCAGTCCATAGATGGGGTACATTGCAAAGCCATGTGCGCTATAGAGAATTTCATCGCCTGGCCCCGCATACGAACGGCATAATAGACTGATAAGCTCGTCAGAACCGCAGCCGCAAATGACTTGCTCAAAGACCAGATTATGGCGCGCTGCTATGATTTCCCGGACCTCGCGGCTGTCACCATCGGGGTAGCGGTGGTAATCTCCAGCTGCCTCCTGGAGTGCTGCAATCGTTTTCCTGCTGGGACCAAACGGGCCCTCGTTAGAGGCTAATTTAATAACATTCTCGCGGCCTTCGATGCCGGACTCGCCAGCCACATAGGGGGCTATCCTGGCAAGGCCTGCGAGAGGTTTCGGGGACGGCATGGCGTCGGAGCTCCTTAATTCCAGAGACGCAATCGGGACGTCCGCACATCCCAGGATGACGGATGGCAGATTGATAGTCGCCTACGGGCGTAAAATCAAAGAAAAGATTGACATGGCAGGTACTGATTCATAGCTATGAGCCAAACACTATCAGAGAACCACCATCGTTATCCGCCCGCTGTCTGGGGTTTGACTGGGAAAAACGGCGGGGATGGTCCTTGCCAAAAGCCAAAAGGGCATTGTGAGGAAATGATGACTTCGCCATCCAACAAGGCTGAATTGAGGGTTAATCTCGTCAGCCCCGGAGACCAAGTGGTTCTGGGCAGAGATGCACCCCTGCGACTGGAATGCGGGGTCGAACTGGCCAATTTTACCGTCGCTTATCAAAGTTATGGGACCCTTAATGCAGATAAATCCAATGCGATAATGATTTGCCATGCGTTGAGCATGGACCAGTATGCCGCGGGCACCAACCCGGTGACGGGCAAGTCTGGCTGGTGGAGCGTCGCTATCGGACCTGGCAAGTTACTAGATACTGACCGTTTTTTTATCATTTGCTCCAATATTCTGGGCGGCTGCATGGGCACAACCGGGCCCAAAGAGATCAATCCAGAAACCGGCAAAGTATGGGGTCTCGATTTTCCGGTCATTACCATCCGTGATATGGTGAATGCCCAAGCCCGGCTTCTCGACCATTTGGAAGTGGAGACTTTGTTTGCCGCCATAGGTGGATCTATGGGCGGGATGCAGGTGCTTGAGTGGGCGGCGACTTTTCCGGACCGAGTACGCACCGTTATTCCAATTGCCACGGCACCCGATCATTCGGCGCAGAACATCGCCTTTCACGAGGTGGGTCGCCAGGCCATTATGGCCGATCCCGATTGGTATGACGGCAATTATTTCGATCATGATACGCATCCGCAGAGGGGGCTCTCCATTGCTCGTATGGTAGCGCATATAACCTATTTATCGGAGTCCTCGCTGCAGACAAAATTTGGCCGCCGGCTCCAGGACCGCGACACTGTGACGTTCGGTTTTGACGCCGATTTCCAGGTGGAGAGCTATTTGCGGCATCAAGGTAGTACATTTGTTGATCGGTTTGATGC
>CAXFCV010000080.1:0-4003 GCA_964000975.1 uncultured Rhodospirillaceae bacterium
AGCGCGAATCTATCGGTCATGCCGGCAATATAATCTGCCACTACGTGAGCTGCCGCCTTACTCTCCAGTAGCCCCATTTTCAACCGCCATTCCGCCGGCAGCAGTGCAGGATCCTCACGAAAAGCCGCAAACAAATCTCTCACGACTTTGCCCGCATGGCAGGTCATTTTATTCACGCGCTGATGCCGATACATGTTCGCAAACAAGAATGCTTTGAGTTGCTGGTCAATTGAGGACATTGCATCCGAAAAAGCGACGACCGGATGGTCAAGGTTCCGCACTTCCGCAGCGCTTGCCGGAGATGCTGCTTTTAACCGTCTGCTCGATTCTGTCAAACAATCCCCAACCATCTCACCGATCAGCCGGCGTACGGCCTCGAAAACCACCCGGGTGACGTCTATCTCTGAAAAATCCGCCCGCGCAGAGCGGAAAATTTCCCCAACCACTGGAACGCCGTAAAGGTCCTCAAACCGAAACAGTCCGGCCCGAAGGCCATCGTCGATGTCATGATTGTTGTAAGCAATGTCATCGGCCAGAGCCGCCACTTGGGCTTCTGCACTGGCGTAGGTATGAAGCTCCAAATCGCAAATATTAGAAAAACGTACGATCTCCCTGGGTACATTTTCATCCGTGCCGCCTTTCATGAGAGGGCCGTTATGTTTGACAAGCCCTTCTAGGGTCTCCCAGACAAGGTTTAAGCCATCAAACGCTGGATACCTCTCTTCCAATCGGGTCACCACAGCAAGTGATTGGGCATTGTGATCAAAACCACCATAGTCCTGCATCATCTCGGACAAAGCATCCTCCCCAGCATGACCGAACGGCGTGTGCCCTAGGTCATGGGCCAGCGCCAATGCCTCCGCCAAATCTTCATCAAGCCGCAGCGAGCGGGCGATCGAACGAGCGATTTGAGCGACCTCTAGGGTGTGGGTCAGCCGTGTTCGATAGTGATCCCCTTCGTGGTTCACGAAGACTTGAGTTTTGTATTCGAGACGACGGAACGCCGTGGAGTGAACAATTCTGTCCCTGTCTCGCTGAAAGCAGGTGCGCGTTTTACTCTCCGGTTCCGAAGAGACCCTCCCCCTGCTTTCCTCTGGTCGGCTCGCATATGCTGCTCGATCATTCATAACGTTGGTTTTCTGTTTGCTGGTTCTAAGGTTTGACAAGTGTGTATTCGACATTACATACGCCGTGCAACATGTTATATTAGTTCGAACAGTGCGCAGGATTTTTGTGAAATGAATGAAATCGGTCCGACAGTTCAAGAGATTACAGTCACGGAAAGTGCGGCCAATCGTGTCAGCGAACTCATTGCCAGCGAGGGCAATACAAACTTGATGCTGCGGGTAGCTGTGTCCGCCGGGGGATGCTCCGGATTCGAATATGGTTTCAATTTGGACAAGGATCAAAACGACGATGATAAGATTTTCGAGGCCTATGGCATCAAAATAGTCGTCGATGAGACATCCCTTGAGCTTCTGGGCGGATCGACGGTGGACTATGTAGACGATCTCGCCGGGGCATCCTTTCGGCTACAAATCCCGAATGCGACGGCCTCTTGTGGCTGCGGCATTTCTTTCTCGGTGTAAGCCACTCGACAATGACAAAGATTGCGACTTGGAATGTGAATTCGGTTAAGGCCCGATTGCCTCTCCTGCTTCACTGGCTTGACGAGTTTTCACCCGATGTGGTGCTGCTTCAGGAACTGAAATGTGTCACGGAAGCTTTCCCTAAAATTGAGGTAGAAGACAAAGGATACAACGTCGCAGTCAAGGGACAGAAGACTTACAATGGCGTCGCTATTCTATCCAAATCCCCGATTGATGTGGAACATTTCGAACTTCCTGGAGACAAGCAGGATGAGCAAGCGCGCTACATCGAGGGTTTCACCTCGGGCGTCCGGGTGGCCTCTATTTATCTCCCCAATGGCAATCCGGTGGAAAGTGAAAAATATCCCTACAAGCTTGCGTTTATGGAACGGCTTTACGAACGGGCCAAGACCCTGTTGGCTCATGAAGAATCGTTTGTTCTGGGGGGCGACTATAATGTGATCCCTGAAGATCGCGATTGCTATGACCCCAAGAAGTGGGAGGGCGATGCATTGTTCCGTCCTGAAACCCATGCAGCCTTCCGAAAAATACTATATCTCGGACTGACCGATGCCTTTCGAGCGCTAAATCAGGAAGAAGGACGCTTTTCGTATTGGGACTACCAGGGCGGCGCATGGAATAAGGATAATGGCATTCGCATAGACCACCTCCTGTTGTCCCCCCAGGCGGCCGACCGATTAACAGATATCGGCATCGACAAGACCCCTAGGGGCTGGGAACGACCCTCGGACCACACCCCCGTCTGGTGTGAATTGAGCGCCTAATAAACATCCGGTCGTTTGCGTTGGTTTGAGATCACACTTCGCCCAAAATGAAGCCGACTCAATGCTCTGACGAGATCGAGCCATTGCTATGGGGGTTAAAAACCGCAGCTATGCGCGTTGCACCTGTTGAGCCGGTCCTTATAATATCAGTTGAACGAGGGACGAATATCCGTCCCGTGCACACTCAGAGGACCCGGCATTGCTAAACCTCGGACAAGCTTTCGTCTCAGCATCCCAGTTTGGGTTGACGCCATTCGACCTCGCTCGTCCGACCTCTATAGAAGACATTCATGACCTCCTATCGTTGCCCGGCACGCACTGCTATCTCGCGGGAGGAACCGATATGTTCATCCAGTTCCGAGAGGGGTTGCGGCCTGACTTCGTTATTGACCTCAATGGCATCTCAGAATTGGCGGACATATCGCTCAAAGGGAATGCCCTGACCATTGGTGCCGGCATGCGCCATAGTGAGGGTGCGTGCCATGGCCTGGTGGATCAGCATATTCCCGGGTTTACCTCGGCCTGGTCCTTATTTGGCAATACGCGCGTTCAAGGGATGGGCACCCTCGGCGGCAATATTATGGCCCGGCGGGAACGCTATGAAGGCCCCATCCTGGCATCCGCCCTAGAGGCAGAATTGGCCTTTTTGGGGCCGGATGGAGAGTTCACAGCAAGCATGGAAGACGTTTGGTCAAACCGGCATTCGGAAGGCGCCCTTCTCACCCATGTCTCTGTTCCCGTCGCCGGGCGGCCCCGGCTTGTCTACGACCGGACGTTGAGACCCATTTTTACACTCGCTGCGGTACTCCAGGATGCGCCGACCGGCGGTATCGGCGGGCGCGCGGTCATGGGGTTTGAATGGGACCGACCCGTGACTTTTGACTTGGACCTTGGCGGAATCCCTGACAGGAGAGGTGTCAGCGCCTCAGCGCCGGAAATTGCTGCTGCAGCCTTTGAGCGGTTTCCTGAGGCCCTGATGGACGCTGAATATAAGAAAGACGCTGGCGCGGCGGTGCTGACCCGTCTCCTCACACAGTTGGGAGAGCTGTCATGAGCACGGAGATTATCAAAGCTGGATCAACCCTAGACATCTCCTTTACCCTGAATGGAACAGAGGTTTCGGCAGCGGTGACGGCTGAAACACCCTTGAGCACGCTTCTCCGAGACCGCCAGGGCCTGACCGGTGTCAAAATCGCCTGTGCCTCTGGTGTTTGTGGGAGTTGCACGGCGCTCATCAATAGCAAACCTGTCACTACCTGCACAGCATTTGCGTATCAGGCCGACGGCCGGGACATCACGACGATTGAGGGATTGAGCCAAAACGGCGCTCCCAGCCCTGTTCAACAAGCGTTTATGAAACACAGCGCGTTCCAATGTGGTTACTGCACGCCAGGTATGATTTTGCTGGCAACCGCCCTCCTTGCAGAGATCCCCGAACCAACGCGGGAAGAAGCCATCGCCTGGATGAGCGCTAATATTTGCCGGTGTACCGGTTACACCTTGATCATCGACGCCGTGATGGAGGCCTCAGGACAATGAACCAGATCGACCCTCAGCCTCGCGTCATCGGCGATGATGCCCCCCGAATAGACGCCAATGCGAAAACGTCCGGACAAGCGACCTACACGG
>CAXFCV010000081.1:0-2308 GCA_964000975.1 uncultured Rhodospirillaceae bacterium
AGGGTTTCCCAGCTCGCTGTGATTAACGAAGTCAGGCCGCCACACAACACGGTTTGTTCTCCGAAAAGATCGGTTTCGCACTCTTCCTTGAACGTGGTTTCGATGATGCCAGAACGGCCACCACCAATGGCGCTGCCATAGGAGAGGGCGACATCGAGAGCGGCCGCGCTGGCATCCTGGGCAACGGCGACGAGGCACGGCACGCCGGCGCCCCTCACATATTCGGACCGAACCGTGTGGCCCGGCCCTTTCGGCGCGATCATGAATACATCCACACCCTCCGGCGGAACAATCAGACCAAAATGAACGGAGAGGCCGTGGGCAAATGCGATCGCAGCACCTTCTTTCAAATTATCGTGTATTTCCTCGTTATACAGATCCGCCTGAATTTCATCCGGTGCCAGGATCATTAGCACGTCCGCCCAGCCAGCGGCTTCGGCGGGTGTCATCACCTTCAACCTCTCGGCTTCCGCTTTAGCGATACTGCCCGAGCCTTGACGCAGCGCCACCGCAACTTCCGTCACACCGCTATCGCGGAGATTTAGCGCGTGGGCATGGCCTTGGCTCCCGTAACCGACAATGGCAACCTTCTTGGTTTTGATCAGATTGACATCGGCGTCACGATCGTAAAAAACTCTCATTTTCTTTTTCCCTCCGTTTGTCAGGCAGTCCTGCGATGCAGCCGCCTGCTCCCTTATTAGCGTTAGTCACATTTCTTCCGCGCCACGGGCGATCGCAACGATCCCGGTCCGAGACACATCCACAAGCCCAAGCGGCATAATTTCCTCGATAAAGCGGTCGACGGTCTCGGAACTGCCCACGATCTCAAACACAAAGGACTCTGTTGTGCTGTCCACAATTTGAGCCCGGAATTTATCCCCAATGGCCATGGCTTCCACCCGAGCATCCCCTGTGCCATTCACTTTAACAAGCGCAAGTTCCCGCTGGACTGATCGGCCGTCGATGGTCAAGTCCGAGACCTTTTGAACTGGCACGAGGCGGCGCAGTTGTTCACGAATTTGGTTAATCACCGACTCACTTCCCGAAGTCACGATCGTGATCTTGGAATAGCCCGATTCCGGATCGACTTCGGATACGGTGAGGCTGTCGATATTGTACCCCCGGCCTGAGAACAGACCGACGACGCGATGCAGTACCCCCGTCTCGTTATCCACTAGGACAGAAAACGTATGACTTCGCGTTCTATTTTGTGTTCCGGTCTCGTTCACTTCTCTTCTACTCCAGAGCATTTCGAGGGTCCGGTGATTGGAGCACCAGAACCAATTTCCACAAAATATAATTTGAATGTTGAACTGAGGATGAGCGGGTTCTACGCCATCACGTTGGCTTTGTCATCCATCGTCTTCAATTCGTGATTAGGGCCTAGGACAATCTCGTTGTGAGCCGCCCCGGAGGGAATCATCGGAAACACGCATTCGTTCCGGTCGACCGCCATATTGAGGAAAACCGGACCCGGCGTCTCTATCATATGTCTGATTCCCGCCTCAACGTCGGCTGGATCATTGATCTGAAGGGATGAGAAGCCGAAAGCTTCGGCAAGTTTGATGAAATCTGGCCCGCCTGACAGGTCACATTCGGATTCGTGATTATCGTGGAACAATTCCTGCCACTGGCGGATCATGCCCAAAATCTGATTGTTCAAGTTGAGGATCTTCACCGGCAAACCATTTTTGGCGATGGTATTCATCTCTTGAATGTTCATCATTAAGGAGCCCTCGCTGGTAACGCAGACAACCGGCGAGTCTGGGTGGGCGACCTGAACTCCCATCGCCGCCGGAACACCGTATCCCATAGTCCCAAGCCCGCCCGAAGTCATCCAGCGGTTGGGCTCATCAAATTGCAGGAACTGAGCCGACCACATCTGGTGTTGCCCGACATCCGTGGTAACGTAATAGTCTGTCCCGGCCAAAGCACCCCTCAATTTTTCAAGTGCAAACTGAGGCTTAATGATTTCTAGTCCCTGTTCATAAGCCAGGCAATCCACACCCCGCCACTCATCTATTTGCTTCCACCATGCCTTTAGCGCCACTGAATCTATGATGGGCTGTTTTTTATTCCAGATGGCGAGAATATCCTCGAGCACACTGCCCGCATCGCCGATGATACCGATGTCTACCGATACGTTCTTGTTTAGCGAGGACGGGTCGATATCAATGTGGACTTTTTTCGAGTCGGGTGAAAAGGCGTCGACCTTTCCAGTCACCCTGTCATCAAATCGCGCACCGATGTTAAACATTACATCACAGTCATGCATAACCATGTTGGCTTCATAGGTGCCGTGCATGCC
>CAXFCV010000082.1:0-2878 GCA_964000975.1 uncultured Rhodospirillaceae bacterium
CGAAAAAGCCCAGCAGAAAGTTGAGGCCCGAAACTTTGATCTGCGTAAAAACCTTCTGAAATTCGACGACGTTATGAACGATCAGCGGAAGGTGATCTACGAACAACGCCTGGATCTGATGGATGCCGATGATGTATCTGGCACAATCGTAGACATGCGAAACAACGTTATTGATTTAATGGTAACACGGGCCATGCCCGAGAAAGCCTACGCGGAACAGTGGGAGATGGAGTCGCTCCACGAGGAGGTACTGCGTGTTTTTGGACTTGATCTGCCGGTTCAGGAGTGGGCCAATGAAGAAGGCGTTGCGGATGCCGAGGTCGGTGAACGGATAACCGATTTGGTCGCCAAAAAGATGGCAGAAAAAGCGGCAACTTGGGGCCCAGAGGTCATGCGGGACGTGGAAAAGAGCCTTCTGCTGCAGGTTCTCGACCAGGTCTGGAAAGAACACTTACTAGCAATGGACCATTTACGTCAGGGCATCGGGCTTCGGGCTTACGGCCAAAAAGATCCACTGAACGAGTATAAGTCCGAGGCCTTTGAGATGTTCAACGATATGTTAGCTGAATTGGACGATCGCATCACTTTAATACTCAGCCAAATGGAACTTGAGGTGACGGGTGTGGATGACCTGGAGTTGTATGGCCGTTCCGACCCGGAAATGTACGACATGTATCAGGACCCGGCTTTCTTGGAGGCCAGCGTGGACCCGATCATGATGGAGGGCGACGAAGGCGCCATTGCATTAAATCCCGTCCCCCCAAGTCCCATGGTTCTCCGGGCGGCGGCGGCAGAAATAGATCCGAACGATCCAAGCACGTGGGGCAAAGTTAGCCGAAATGCCCCCTGCCCTTGCGGTTCAGGTAAGAAATATAAACGCTGCTGCGGGGCAAAATAAGTTTCGGGGGACAGATTTCCACGTTTACGACAAAACACTAACAACCATAATCATGGCAGCATCAATCATACTTCTCACCGGCAAGGCGGAGTGGCCATTCCTTCGCGATGTACTGAAGGAGCAATCGCCAGAGCTCCAGGTTGCGTGGGCGCCCAATGGCCAGGAACTGGAATACACCTGTGGAGGTCAGGATCTCTCCAAATCACGGCTTATTTCTTTTTGCTCTTCCGTGATCGTGCGAAGTGAAATTCTCAACATCTTTCACGGACCTTCCTATAATTTTCATCCTGGTCCACCCTCCTACCCTGGCGTCCATCCGGCGAAATTTGCAATCTACGATGGTGCCAAAAGATTTGGCGCAACCGCTCATATAATGAAGCCAGAGATCGATCACGGTCCCCTTGTTGGGGTTGATTGGTTTGATATATCGGACGACATTAACAGTGAGGCTTTGGAGGAGCAGGCATTTACCCATCTGTTTAAACTTTTTACTATTTTGTCACCAGCACTGGTGGATATCGACAAAGACCTTCCCATCCTGAACCAAAGCTGGTCCGGTCGACGACGGACAATTAAAGAGTTCGAGGCTACCTTTCAGCCTCTCGTCCCTTAAACCGACGAGTAGCACCGTTTGGGCGACCTAGCCCCCACCCCAAAACACCAGTTATAGCACCGTACCGATGTACTCTAGGGAAAGTGGAGCCAAGGTCCAGTTCCATAGTCTTACTTCACTGGGTCCACTACCAGCGTGAGCACTGGCTGAACAGTCTCTGGTAACTTCGGGGCGCATCGATAGCGTTATTCAATCGGGTCATTTCCCGGACCATCTGTTTAAATAGCGGCTTAACCACACGATCAAATTGCCGATACACACCCTTGGCCGCTCGAGCAGCTGATTTAGCAATCACCGGTTGCAATCGATCCGCAACCAACCTTATTTGGGCTTCGAAGTGGCCCCGGTAGCGTGTCATCACCGAACGGGCGATATCCACATGATCATGTTCATGCGCAAGAACGGCGGCATATTGGCAGCTTCCTCGGGGGTACTCCCGGACGACGTATACATCCATATTTTTTATGATAAGGTCCAACCTAACAGTATCGATTCTCGCGCAATATTTGCGCGAGCCAAGTTGTGCGACCTGTGGCCGGTAATTGAGAGCATACTCGCTGCTCCATACCGTGAGGCCGAGTGGCTGTTCATATGCGCTGAGAGTTTTACCGCGTGAGCGCCGGACCCTATTAGCTAGCTCCCGCTTACTCAGATGATGATTATAAGCGACACGACCAGGGTCAACATCGACAGAAATTTTAACGCCGCTCTCAACGACGGGGCAGGCCGTTCCCGAACTGGGTCGCGATTGCGCAGCAACACAGGAAAGTGTGCCCAGACCCAGTACCGCAATGACGAAGCACACCAAAGTGGATCTATAAATTAACATCCGTCTATCATTTCAGAGATACAAGCGAACGAAAACAGCGGAAGACGAGGCAATCTATGGTTGTTCTTCTAGTCGTCCGTGCTCTCGCGGGAGACACTTTGGGAGTCGAATTGTGCCAATGGATGAGAGCCCTCCACAAGCGACCTTAGTCGTTGGTCTAGAACATGGGTGTAGATCTGAGTGGTCGAAATATCGGCATGTCCCAGCATTTGCTGTAATGATCTGAGATCAACCCCGTGGGCCAAAAGATGACTGGCAAACGAATGCCGCAGGACATGTGGTGACACCCGGGACGGGTCGAGCCCTGCCAACTCGGCAAGGTCTTTCAGGATCTTGGAAAACCCATCACGGGTAAGATGCCCGCTCCTCCCGCGAGACGGAAATAAAAACGGCGAAGTCGTTACCGCTGTTTTCTCTCTCGACTTACCCTCCAATTTCTCTGAAAAGTGCGCCTCGCAATATACATTCACAGCTTCGCGCGCCGGCTCACTCAAGGGCACCATCCGCTCTGTGCCACCTTTACCGCGTATGGTCAGCA
>CAXFCV010000083.1:0-4698 GCA_964000975.1 uncultured Rhodospirillaceae bacterium
CGAAAGCGTATATATTGCGCGACAGGAAATCTCTGCGCAACAAGTGGACGCCCTTACAGACGGGTTCGCTGAAATCATCAAACAGGCTGGCGGCAACATCACAAAAAGGGAAAACTGGGGTCTCAAAAGCCTAGCCTATCGGATCAAAAAAAGCCGCAAGGCTCATTACACTCTGATGAATATCGATGCACCGTCAGAAGCCGTGCATGAGATGGAGCGGCAAATGCGTCTTAATGAGGACGTTCTGCGTTACCTAACATTGCGCGTTGACGAGTTAGACCCAGATCTCTCTATCCAGGCCCAGAACAAGTCCAACCGATCTTATGATAACGGGACAGGCGGGGAATTCCGGGCGCGGCCCAGTGACAGACCTGAATCAATAGATGAGACAGAAGACGCAGCAGAGAGCCAGCCATCGGCTGATGAGGCTGCAGAAACGGCGATAGCCGAGGAAGCCCCGATCAGTGATGGAGGAGAGGAAAAATGAACTCCGACAATAGAAGCAGTGGTGACAAGTCCGACCGGCCACGCGGCGGCGGTGGCGGGCGGCGTCCCTTTTTCCGGCGGCGGAAAACATGTCCGTTCTCTGGAGACAATGCACCAAAGATTGATTACAAGGATACCAAGCTATTATCCAGATACATCTCTGAACGGGGTAAAATTGTCCCCAGCAGGATCACTGCCGTGTCCGCCAAGAAGCAACGGGAACTGGCTAGAGCGATCAAAAGGGCCCGTTTTCTGGCTCTCCTGCCTTACGTTTCACAATAGTGTAGATGGCCCGTTTCCCGGTGCTTAGATCGTCAAGCGGTACGGAAATGCATAAAAGGGTAGCTTTGGCCTTTGGGTGCGGTCTTGCCAGCGCCCTAATGTCCTCCGCTGGACACTCCGGATCAGGATTAGGGGTGCTATTAGCAAATTTTGCCCTGCTTCCCCTAATCATCGTCGGCCTTGCACACGGTGCGCGCAGTGCAGCGGTGGCTTCCCTGACCGGCTTGATTGCCTTGATTGCTTTTTCCAACCTTTTGGCAGGGGGTATATATGGCGTCACCATTGCCATCCCGGCTTGGCTCGTGGTGCGCTGCGGGCTTATGACCCGAGCCCATCAATCAGCAGCGTTGCAATGGTATCCAATAGGTAAAATACTTGCCATGCTCACGGGCTACGGTGCCACCGTTTTGGTCATAGCGGCTTTGACAAATTTTGAAACTGAAGGCGGCTTTAAAGGCTCGGTCGCAAACCTACTCGGTGATTTCTTCGAGAGCCGGATTGGTGAACGCGAGGATGCACATTCGGCCCTAGTAAACCGGACGGTAAACCTCTTCCCCGGCGTCGCGGTCGCGGGCTGGCTTTTGTTGGTAGTGGTAAATGCCGTCCTCGCGCAGGCATTGCTTGCCCGGCGTGGCTTGCAGACGCGCCCAACTCCAAAATACGCCCAGCTCGATGCCCCTGAATCGCTCTATTGGGGTTTGGTCGCCGCAGCCGTCCTGATCCTGTTTGGCGGGGAGCAGGTCGCCTACATCGGCCGCAACCTCGCAATTGTTTTTGCGGCGCCTTTTTTCTTCATTGGACTTGGGATCATCCATCTCCTGATGCGGCGATTTCCTCTACCGTTTATATCATTGGGCGCTTTTTATATTTTGATAACGGTTTTGGGCTGGCCAATGTTAGCTGTGGCCGCCCTTGGATTTTTTGAACAATGGGCGGGCTTGCGGCTGAAATATGGTGGCCTCGCTAATGACCTTGAGGAGGAAGAGTAATGGACGTTATTCTATTGGAAAGAATTGAAAAACTTGGACAGATGGGGGACGTGGTCTCTGTAAAGCCCGGATATGCACGAAACTATTTATTGCCGCAAAACAAAGCCGTCTCGGCGAGTAAGGACAATATAGCTCATTTTGAAAGCCAGCGGTCGCAGCTTGAGGCGGAGAACCTGGAGCGTAAGAGCGAAGCTGACGCAGTTGGCAAAAAAATGGATGGCACATTTATAACTATGGTGCGCCAAGCCGGAGATGCGGGTCAACTCTACGGCTCAGTCAATGCCCGTGACATTGCAAGCGGCCTCCGCGAGGCAGGATATATTATAACCCGCAGTCAGGTCAGCCTCGCCGAGCCCATCAAAGCGGTCGGTCTACATGAGGTAAGCATCTCTCTCCACCCGGAGATCAGCGTGATGGTTACAGCCAACGTGGCGCGCTCTGAGGAAGAAGCTGAAATCCAAGAACAAACCGGCGAAGCGATTATCGCCAAAGATGAGGAAAACGCATTCATCGACGAGGAGCCCCCCTCCGAAAGTGTTGCCGAAGACGGGAGTGGCAAGGACGATGAAATGCAGTCTAGTGCTGGAGAGAGCGATGAAAAGGACGCTGATGACGATGCCGGAGCGATAGGCGCACCTCAAGATGACCCAGAGAAAGACTGAGGGCAAAGTCGACTCGATAAATAGACAATACGGCAATTTAAGGGCGCACAATTTTGTGCGCCCTTTTTACATCCAAAAACTTCACCCTTTTGGAATTCTGTGGTAGCGTTTCAATCTCGTTTAATAAGTGTCAGACACAATTTAGGAAATAGAATATCTAAGACCGGAGGCGCCATAAATGCTTGTTCTGAAATCGATCCTTCGTAACATGGTTCGGGTCGGGACACTCACTGTCATCGACGCAAAAGGCACAAAATATGTTTTCTCGGGGGTGAACGGTCCCGCGGTTACCATCAGATTAAATGACCACAAGATCCCATGGGGATTGGTATTGATGCCCAGCCTGGCTGCGGGTGAAGGATACATGGATGGCCGACTCACAGTTGAAAACGGCACAATCTACGATTTTCTCGCCCTAATGTCCCAAAATATGGAAATTGGCGGATTAAACCGAGTTCAGGCGATCTGGGAAATTACCGGCCGTCTATTTAAACGTTTCCAACAATTCAATCCTGCGGACCGCGCCAAAAAAAATGTGGCTCACCATTATGACTTATCAAACGACCTTTATGATCTATTTCTCGACACGGACAAACAATATTCATGCGCCTACTTCGTATCACCGAAGACAGATCTGGAAACCGCGCAGGAACACAAGAAACGTCACTTGGCCGCGAAGCTGCTCATTTCACCAGGGCAACGCATCCTAGATATCGGATCCGGCTGGGGCGGTATGGGCCTCTATCTTGCCAAAAAAACCGGGGCTTCTGTCACCGGCGTAACGCTCTCCGAAGAACAATTACAGGTATCTAAGGAACGGGCGGACGAGGAGGGGTTATCCGGTAAGGTGGCGTTCCATTTGCGCGATTATCGGGCACAGACTGGGACCTTTGACCGGATTGTTTCTGTCGGGATGTTTGAACACGTTGGAATCGGCTTTTACACGCAATATTTCGGAAAAATTAAAGAGCTGTTGGCAGATAACGGCATCGCGGTCGTTCACACGATTGGGCGCAGCGGACCCCCTAGTGTTACCGACCCCTGGATCCGAAAGTATATCTTCCCGGGTGGCTATATTCCCTCTCTATCAGAGGTGACGCCAGTAATTGAGCGCAGCGGATTGGTGATCACGGATATTGAATTTATTGGCCCCCATTACGCCCAGACTTTGCGCGCATGGCGGAGACGGTTTCGGGCGAATTGGAACAAGGTCCGGGACATTTATGACGAACGGTTCTGCCGCATGTGGGAATTCTACCTTGCCAGCAGCGAGATTGCCTTTCGCCATCTTGGATTGACAGTGTTCCAAATTCAAATGGCACACCGTCAAATGGAAGTGCCGACGACGAGAGACTATATTATGCGGTTGGAAAAGGAAATTGGAGAATCTGCAGATAAAAAAAGCAGGGCAGCCTAAGGCGGGGTAGACGCCGGAACAGAATAGCCTCGGGTCAAAGCGCTAGCAAAGGCAACTAACAAATTGGGATAATCTAACTGATTACAGGACTTATCCCCGATATCCTCAGGGCTGTGAGTCGAATCCATCTTCACCCCCACCATCCATTGAGAGTAGTCTCGCGTCTATGGCAACACAGCTCCCCGACACTCCTTCCCTAGTCACTAGTGAAAACAACACAGGGGCCCCCTCCCAGACGCTGCCGTCCTTTCGCTCTCCACCCCATAATTTTGAAGCGGAAAAAGCGCTTCTGGGTGCTATCTTTGCCAACAATAATGCATTCGACAGGGTGTCTGACTTCCTGCACGCGCGCCACTTCGCAGACCCCGTTCATGGTCGAATTTACGAGGCAACCTCCAAACTGATTGAGCGGGGTCAGATTGCTGATCCAATCACGCTTAATAATTTTTTTGAGCAGGATGGCTCGCTGTCGGATATGGGAGGCACTCAGTATCTCGCGGAACTTGCTGCATCAATGGTCAACGTGATCAATGCTGGAGAATATGGCCGCACGATCTATGACCTACATTTAAAACGCATGCTAATCGATCTCGGTGAGACCGTAGTTAACCGGGCGTTTTCACCTGACGTGGATGATCTCGCAATGCGTCAGATTGAGGAGGCTGAACAAACGCTGTATGATCTTGCCACCACAGGCGAATTCGAGGGCGGGTTTCAAACCTTTAAATCCTCAATTATAACGGCTATTGAGATGGCCGAAGCCGCCCACAAACGGGACGGAAAAATTGCGGGCGTCGCAACCGGTCTACGAGACATCGACACCATAATGGGGGGGCTCCATCCCTCTGATTTGTTGATCCTC
>CAXFCV010000084.1:0-4794 GCA_964000975.1 uncultured Rhodospirillaceae bacterium
CCCCCGCCGACAGCATCAATGGCCCCCGCCCATCTCTCACGCCCAAGAGGTCCTCTCGCAGGCTCTTCGAGGTCCGTCCGGCTTACGACAGACTTAGCGCCCAAGCCTTCAAGATACGCATGGGTATCCTCACGGCCCGTCCCGGCTACCACGTTATACCCCAGTTCAGCCAGAAGAGAGACCGCAACGCTGCCAACCCCACCAGCGGCGCCGGTCACAAGCACTTCACCCCCAGAGCCGGGGGTCAGGCCATGATCCTCTAAGGCCATGACAGATAACATGGCCGTGTATCCTGCTGTTCCAATGGCCATCGCCTGTTCCGTTGAAATATCGCTTGGTAGGGACACGAGCCAATCTGCGGAAACACGTGCTTTCGTGGCATATCCTCCCCAGTGAGTCTCTCCAACCCGCCAACCATTTAGCACCACCCGGTCACCCGGTTTGAATTTATTTGAAGCGCTAGACTCAACGACACCAGCAAAATCGACGCCGGGAACATGCGGATAATCCCTCACCAACCGCCCAATACCCTTCAACACCATGCCGTCTTTATAATTAAGCGTCGAATATTCAACAGCGACTGTGACATCGCCGTCCGGCAGCTCTGCCTCCGAGACATCCGTGACGGTGGGCGTTACTTTTCCGTTATCTTCTTGTAATAGCAGGGCTGTGATCATATCGTCCGACACATCAGTCTCCTCTATAATAACTTCCATCTGAGGGTTTCCCCTGCCTGAAAAGGACGGATCTGCTGGCCGTCCGGTATTTCCAATTGCTCGGGTACCCGCCAATCTTGTTTTACCAGGGTTACCACGCTCTCATTCGCCTGTAGGCCATAAAATGCCGGCCCATGCAGGGATGCGAAACCCTCCAACTTATCAAGAGCGTCTTCTTCCTCAAATACCTGAGCATAGAGCTCCAGGGCCGAGAGAGCTGAGAAGATACCGGCGCATCCGCAGTCCATCTCTTTTGCACCGACGGGATGGGGTGCTGTGTCGGTACCCAAGAAAAATGCCGGATGACCAGATGTTGCCGCTTCCCGAAGAGCAAGACGATGTTCTTCCCGTTTGGCCACGGGGAGACAATAATGATGGGGTCGCAAGCCGCCCTGAAACATAGCATTCCGGTTAATGATCAGATGGTGAGCCGTGATCGTCGCGCCGACCCGACCCTCCATGGATCGGATAAAATCGACGGACTGCAGCGTGGTAATATGCTCCAGCACGACCTTGAGTCCAGAAAACTCATTGATAAGCGGCTTCAACACATCGCGAATGAAGATTTCTTCGCGATCAAAAATATCAACATCTGGATCGGTAACTTCGCCATGGATCAGAAGCGGCATACCGATCTCTTCCATTTTCCCAAAAACAGGTCCCAGCTTTATTATATCCGTCACACCGTGCGAAGAATTCGTGGTCGCGTTAGCTGGGTAAAGTTTGGCCGCGTGAAAGACACCATCTTGGAACCCTTCCACAAGGTCCCCTGCGCGTATCTCATCAGTCAGATAGGCAGTCATCAATGGCATAAACCCCGCCGTCGCTGCCTCGTCTGGCAAGGCTTGCAGGATGCGCCGCCGATAGTCTGCTGCCTGAAACGGCGTCGTCACCGGCGTCGCGAGATTGGGCATGATGATCGCCCGGGCAAATTGGCGGGCGGTATAGGGCAGCACGGTCTTGAGCATGATACCATCGCGCAAATGCACGTGCCAGTCGTCTGGCTGTCGCAGGGTCAATTCTTTTATTAACTTATTTATGAGGCATCTCCTGGCTAAACCCTGGGTTGTATAGCACGCAGTTCTGGCGAGGTCAGACCCCTTTTTTCACTTCTTTCTTTAGCGCATCGTACCAACTTTCCACATCGAAATAGAACGGCCCCAAGCCCGACTTCCATGCGACGTTACCATCCGAGCCAATTACATATAATCGGTCCGGTTCCGCGACATAGTCGGCTTCCGTTGCATCATCCATCGTGTCCAAGACCATGCGAAAAGGGAAGTGGTATCGCCTCATGCACACGGTCGCAATGGCGGCGCGCGCGCCATCGGTTTCCGGGCTATCATACATAATACCCTCATCGGTATTGTTAGGAATCACCCAGCCATCTAACGGATGAGCTTCCTTTATATAGACGCAACAGAATTCAACGACATTTTTTAGGTCTCCATAAATGTCGTTCAGGCGCCCGGCCTGTTCTCGGAAAGGGGGTCAGGTATAAGACCCGAAGATAAGCCCGACCGGTTGACCACGAGCCGAGGACAGGCGAAATTTTTCCTCGGTCTCCTCCCCCGCGCTAGATAAAATCTTTAGATCAAAGTCAGGTGCAGGGGTGCCAATATCGGGCGCTCCAACATCGCGTTCCAGTCGTATACGCCAGCGCTCGGAAAATTCGGCTTGGGTGATACCCATCTCAACCCATTGCGCTGCCGTCAAATTGGCCATGGGTTCGGGCAGCGTGAGTTTGACTCCAGGCATAGTGGGTCTCCTGATAGCGCGAGCCTTATAATGGTCAATGTCGCGGCTACAGATTGCAACACCTTTATTATTACACTGGTGCGTCGAACGGCCTCCAGGATATTATTGATAGCAGACCTCCGAGTTCCATTGCTAGCTATGTCAAGGCCTGGGATCAGTCAGTGATAAGCCGGAAAAACCTAGCGCAGGGAATGGGCCGAGGCCTCACTCGCCATCAACCTGAAGACCAGGGGCAAAAAAACAACCTAGATACCACAAGCCAAAAAGGCATACGACAACAACCTTTATTTCGATGAAAGACACTCCAGGACATCTCCATCCAAGGCCTGGCCCTGGATATGGTGGATGTGCCAAAGGGCATAGAATAGAAGGGTCCACGCCATTTGGCCCGGCTTGCTGGCGGGATTTCCCTCGAGACTGTTGAAAAGCCGGCGCACGTTATCCGGATCTGCAACGTCTTGAATGGCCGGCTGCGCGGCCACCAGTTCCCCAGTAGTACTAGCCTTGCTTGAAATCCAATGGGCCACGGGAACCGTAAATCCCCTTTTCTTTGAATAGGGTTCCGCTTCTGGCAGCCTGGTCTCTAACCAGCGCCGAAGCAGATATTTACCCTGACCGGCTTTGATCTTAAGCGGTTCCGGTAAATTGAAGGCAACGGCTGCGACCTCTGGGTCTAGGAATGGCGTCCGACCTTCAACGCCGTGCGCCATTAGGCAACGATCGAGTTTTATTAGGAGGTCGTTGGGGAGCCAATTCCGGCAATCCGCAGCTTGCGCTTGCTGGAGCCTTGACCAAGACGAATCGGCATCAACCGGCCCCTGGGATCGGCGCCACGCACCATCCTCCATCCGCAGCACCCCCTCGCCATCAAAAAGTCCCCTGGCACGCATAGGGCGTGCACCGAGCCACCACGGCCTAAGTGATCTGCGGTATCGGCCATAACCTGCAAATAGTTCGTCTCCGCCCTCTCCGCTGAGAATAACCTTGAGACCATGGGCGCGTGCTAGAGCCCCAAGCTTATAAGTGGGTAGAATGGCGTAATCCGTTGTTGGGTCATCAAAAAACGAGACGATTTTCGGCAGAAGCGTCCAAAAGTCATCTTCCGAAAAATTGACCGTGTGAAAATTGGCACCCGCTGCCCTTGCTACCCGTTCCGCATGGGCACGCTCATCTGCAACGTTAGTTCCGCTAAATCCGGCGGTGAAAGCCTCCACGGGCCGATCATTTAAGTCCCGCATACAGGCCAAAATAGCAGATGAGTCAACACCACCAGACAGAAACATACCGTAGGGAACGTCAGCGCGCTGATGCACCATGACGCTGTTCATTAGAACATCCTCCAGGATCTCCAGGGCTTCTTCCTCTGACCAATCAGCGGGCCCCTCCTGAGGCAGGACCTCTCTCTGGCGCACGGGTGTTACACCACCGTCCTCGATCCGCACCGTCTCGCCCGGAAGGATCCGTGTGGCATGCGCCTGAAGGGTTTTACGACCCGTACTAAACTGAAGCTGGAGCATCTCATCCCGGGCCTCTGCATGCAGCGTGCGCGGGATCAATTTTGCATCCGCGAGCGCGGAGATTTCAGAAGAGAACGCTACGCCCCCGTCTATGATCGATGAATAGAGGGGTTTTATACCAAAGGGGTCCCTGCTCAGATGAACGTCAGCTGGGTGCCCGCCCCTTACAGCAATTGCATACATCCCCCGCAGATCATCAGCGAACTTCTCACCTCGACGCTCAAACAAAACTAAGGGGGTCTCGCAGTCGGACAGTGTCTTAAATTTCTCTTCGCCGAGCGCGTTGCGGAGTTCGAGATAGTTATATATTTCGCCGTTTGCGACAAGACGATGGCCACTATCCGTCTTAAACGGCTGATCGCCCGTCTCAAGATCAATGATCGCCAGCCGAGTATGCCCGAACCCGGCAACAACATCTATGGAGACACCGTCCGGGCCCCGGTGATTAAGAGAGTGCAACATTATATCCAACACTGCCGGATCTGCCACACCGTCAGTCAATACGATCCCCGCGATACCGCACATCAGCCAGACATCAACTTTTCGAAGAAAGCCATGTATTTGTCGACGACTGTTTGCTCCGTGTAGCAAGCGTCATAGGCGGCTTGTCCATTATGCGCCAACTCGACGCGCAGATCGTCATCCTCAAGCATCAGTTTCAAAGATTTGGCAAGAGCAGGTGGATCGTTGATCGGCACCAACAGGCCCGTCTTCCCTTGCTCTATTAATATGCCCGGACCAAGACTGTCTGCAGCCAAGACGGGAACACCTTGCGCCCATGCCTCAAGAATAACGTTCCCAAG
>CAXFCV010000085.1:0-1741 GCA_964000975.1 uncultured Rhodospirillaceae bacterium
CCTGACCGCCATCAACCTCCCGCCGGGACAGTGTTCCTAAAACCAGCTTCGCGATGGTCACTTCACTTGGCCCGATTACCCCCACCGATCTCAACTGGTCGAGCGCTAAAATGTATCCCTGTAATTTAACAGACATCGCGGCAAGAGGCTGGAGCTCATGATCTAAGGCCATTGTCCCACTGGCAACCATTCGCAGGGGACCATAACGGGACTCCAAGGCTGAGATTTCGATAATACCACCCTCATCCCGCCAGGCCTCCAGGGTCTCTCGATTAACCGGTGGTTTGAGCGGCCCCAGCAACTGTAGCTTAATATGGAAGGTCTCAATTTTATGGCCCAAAGGGAGGCTGAAGCCTTTTGGCAAGGCCAAATCTTGGAAATCAGCACTGAAATCAAAAGTTGCTGTCTCGTTGGCCAGCTCCGAGGGAAATAAACTGCCAGCTTGAAAATGGATGCGCCGGGCACTCACCATTTCATTATGACGCTTGTCCCGCACCTCGAGGTCGCCCACTGTCACCGAAGATATATTTGGCAGCCCATCGTCCCCAATAACAACCGAAATGACGAATTGCCGCGCAACAGCACGATATACATCTCGGACAGTGCCTCGTTTGAACCCAACATCGTTAGATCCGGACACATCCAGTTTCATACTGCTGAGGTTCCACGGCCTCATCTCCGCAATGATCTGGGGAGGTTGCCATCGCCACTCGTTCCTGTCGGACGACGCAGGGATAATAGACAGAGATAATTCAGGTTTTGTCAGGATAGTCCGAAAAACAAAGGGGTACCCGCTGATCTGAACACCCTCGTAATGTAATCGGATACCGGCAACCATCTGTTCAGCTGCCCAACTCTTAATGCCGCCCTTCAGATTGGCCGCGACGACAAACCAGTAAACCGAATAAAGCACCACTGAGACCACTAGTACGGCGATCGCGATTAGTACAACACTGATTAAACGAAGATATATGGGTGGTCGACAATGTGAGACTTCCGACAGCATATTCTGCTCAGGCAACCCCTCGACCGCGCCGACGCCATCCCGGCCATCGATATCAGGCGGGCGCGCCATAACAAGACGGGGTTTGAGAGATAAGGGGTCGAATGAGCATCTTTCCTCATAGTTCGTTGGGCAGGTCAAAATCATTGAAGACGCCAATTTGCGCGTGCCTACGATAGTACCCAACCAATGACCGCAGAATACCAAAATCCAGTCCGTAGTCGTCTCCGCGTTTAATGGCTTTTCGTTTGGACCCTCGAGTTTTCATGGGGCCTCCTTCAGCACCCGATCACGAAGTGCAAACCGTTGCAGCTTTCCCGTGGCCGTCAGCGGCATAGCGTCTAAATAATAAATTTGCCGCGGGCATTTGTAGACGGAGAGCTTTTCAACAATTGATTCTTGCAGATCTCTCTCAAACAAGTGTTTATCATTGTCGTGTATCTTCGCCACAAGAAACAGGGCCAGGCGGACCAGTCCATCTTCATCGGGAATGCCAACGACGGCTGCCTCGGATACTTTTGGATGTGACAGAACTTCCTCCTCAATCTCCGCAGGGCTCACCCACTGGCCAGAGATTTTGAGCATATCGTCAGCGCGACCTTGATGTTCATACATTCCCTTTTCATTCATAACGAACATATCATTTGTACAATACCATCCATTTTCAAAGACCTCCTCCGTGCGCTCCGGGAGATTCCAATATCCATCGGCGAGAGAGTCCATTTTAACCCAAAGCAC
>CAXFCV010000086.1:0-6055 GCA_964000975.1 uncultured Rhodospirillaceae bacterium
ACGGGCGCGGCTACAATTACCTTTTTGGGTGTTCCCGCGAGATGCGGCGACAATGTGTCACGAGTTCTGAACTCGCCACTTGCCTCGATGACAATGTCCACATTGGCAGCTGACCAGGGGATTTCTGCCGGCGCGGAGCAGGCCGACACAGAGAGGTGCTTTCCAGAAACTTGGAGGCCTGACGATTGCCAGGAGATATCTTGATTCCAGCGACCGTGCACAGAATCAAATTCCAGGAGGTGGGCTAGCGTCTCAGCATCGCCGTTAAGTTCATTGATGTGAACGATGTCCAGATCAGGCCAGTCCCAGGCAACGCGAAGTGCCAGGCGTCCAATTCGGCCGAATCCGTTAATTCCAAGGCGTGTGGTCATGCCTTTTTTATCACTCCTTCTTGTTTTCAGCTATCGGTTGGCTAGTTAATCAAGCCCCCGGCACTTTTGGCATTTTAATCTCACGTTAGAGTTGCGGATTTATGACAACCCGATCACGCGTCGCATCTTGCAGTACCCTATGATAGCCGGTAGTAGCGGCGTCCAGGGAGAAAACATGATCATCTCGGATCGGATAAGGCTTGTAGATGCCGTGCTCAAAGCCATCGCGCATCGCTTCTAAAATCTCGCCTGAGATCACCGCGTCATGGTCCATATTACTTACGCCAACCAACATATGATTTCCTCGGTAGAAGGTACGGAGGTTAATTACGTTCTCTTCCACAAAGGTGGAGATGATGATCTGCCGGCCTTCTTTGGCGAGGCACGCGTTGGCATCGGCAAAATAGGGACTGCCTACCCCATTCATAATAATGTCAGCACCTCGCCCGCCGGTTCGTTCTAGGATGGCCGTCCGCAGGTCGGGCTCCGTGGCGAGGGTCACCACGTCAATCGGTTCTGTTGCCTGACCGTCATAGGTGTCTTTTGTGCGCTCGACGGCTATGACTTTTGCGCCGGCACCAGCCGCCAATTGCACGCTCGCTTCGCCAACCTTGCCGCCGGCGCCCAGAACAACAACCGTGTTACCGGCCTGTACCCGAGAACCCTTGACTATGCCGAGCCAGGCGCATGTCCATGAGACGCCGAGGCTACCAGCCTCTAATAGAGATAGATTGGTCGGCTTTTCCCGCACCGCCTCTTCGTTGATAACGGCGAACTGGGCGTGGCAACCGTCGCGTTTCATTCCGAGATCGCCGCCCGTACCCCACACCTGTTTCCCAATATGGTGGGCCGGACCGTCGACCACCGTGCCCGCAAAATCCCGACCTGGTGTGCGAGGCCACACGAGGTCCGGCATTTTGCCGAGCATGCCTTTGACGTCCGACGGGTTCACCCCGCTAGCGGCGACTTCGATCACGCACTCACCCTTCTCTGGAACCGGCACCTCAATCTCTGCCAGTTCATATTTTAGATTGTCTGATGAATGGGATTTCTCATGAACACGTATGGCCCGCATGTGTCACTCCTCTGCCCAGTTTTGTCAGTCCGTCACCGTCTTTTTGCAACCGTTTTACCGGCGGATTTCGGGGCGACGGGCGCCAATTACAGCACAGCGACAAATTCAATTTGGATAAGGCGGCCCGGCGGCATGTCATGGACCGAGGTGTGGCGCACCGGTCGGTCGTCCTCATCCGGAAACAGGTCGATCCATTCTGGGTTGATGTAAGCTCGGACGTCTCGGTCGCGCACGGATATGCTCATTTTGGCAATATCGCCGGGAGTGCCACCCGCCCGTTCCATAATGTTGCGGATGGTTTGGAAGCAATTCTGGACCTGAGCCTCGATGTCGTCCGGAAGCTCATGACTGTTCGGATCATCGCCGCCAACGGCCGCCGAATATACCATGTTACCGATCTTCACCGCCGGGGGAAACGGCTGCGCGTGTTCCGGAATATTTGGACCCCTGAGGACTTCGCGTTTTGGCATCGATTGCACGCTCCAACTAACTAATTAGACAGGAAGACTACAATCAAATGGCCGGAATTGAAATAAAAGCAACATTACCCTGGTCCTCATAGATTTGGGTGGCAGAATGCGCTCTCCTTCCCCCGGAGGCCCCGACAATAATGCACGAGTTGCCTTCCGTGGGGGCAGCTAGCCAACATTCAACTTACATCTCTCTATTTTGAGGGCGACGGAGAAGAGGACTGAGCGCTAGCTGGTTACTCCGTAAACCGGTTCGGATAGGTTTGCCCGCCACTGGCTATTTTTTTCCGGACTAGCGTTTGAAAACGGGCTCTGCGCAACGGGTGATAAAAGGCCCGCAGAATGTCCTTAACGCGGCCTTTTGCCAGCTGGGAGATCAAATGCGCCGGTGACAAATATTTTTGTTCGTAGGTATTGGGAAGCCAAATCGCTATAGCGATCCACAGCCTTGCTAGGACGCTTGATCTATCCCGGTAGGGATAGCCGTAAGTCTCCATGGCATGGCCGTATAGAAAGTCGAAAATCGCTAATTCCCTGGCCACCAGTTTCTGATCCCAGTTGTTTTTGATCACACTGGGGGAAAATCCTTTTTCCTCTTTTGCCGCTCTGTTGGACGATATTTTATCGCCCCACCATCGTAGACCGCCCCAAGTAGATTGTTCCATGGTTTCGGCGTAAGACACCCCGAGCCATTCGCAAGCGTTTTCCAAAATGGCTTTGTTGCCGAGGTCCTCCAAGCGCAGCGCCATAATATTGATATCGCCCAACGCCATCAGTTTTTCCATATCCGTATGCGTTCTGTGCAGGATCTGCATCGGGAATGCGGGATTGTCGGCAATGGGGTAGTGCTTGCGCCAATGTTCCACCCCTGACACGTAAATCGCCCTGGGGTCGCGCGTCATAAACAGAACTTTGGCATCGGGGACATCTTCAAGGAACTGAGGCAATCTCTTCACCTGGTGCAAATGGTGAAAAATGACTTTTCGCTCGGCAATATCCTGACCTGTGCAAAGTCCATAAGCGACATATACCGCCCGCAGGAATGTTGCACTGGTGATCGGCCGACCTGACATGAGACCGACAAGATGCTCTCGAAACTCATCTAGGTTGACGTCGACAGATTGGTTCTGGTTCTCGCCCAGTTGATTTTTGCGATCAAACAAATCGTATCTGGACCGCAAGCGGCTCAGAAAAAACGAAATAAACTCGCAGGCCAGATCGTTAACGTCCGGTTCTCCCTCGACCTTCAAGCTTTTTGCTGTATCGAACCAAAACTGATCAAATTGAATTTGTCCGTTAAACACAAGAATTTCCGGGTGTGAGTCGATCAAACTATGAAAGAAATCACTACCTGTCCGACCCGTTGTAACAAATGCACACCAAGGTAGCTGCTCAGCTGTTTTCCAAACTGACGAATAATCCGTCATCTTATAGCCTGACCTTAAATATCAGAGAAACACCGACCAATTTTTACTTTCCCGATTGAACAATTACAAATGAGAAACAACAAACTGGGTGCTGAAATCGCTTATTTCAGCAAGAATGCACCAGACGCCTACAGGAAGCGATGTACGTATAAAAAACGGAGGCCTCATCAAGCTGATCAAGATCTGCGCGAAAGGAATAACATTCACGGTAATATAAGGGTTTTGCGCATTAAAACTGCTGACATGTCTCCGTCGGCCTCCTTGGGTTGTAAACGGCGGACGGTGCCAGCCTTTGTCCATCGCGGCGCGTTATTTAGACAAATTATTCAGAGGAACTTGGAGCTCTTTTTCCTCCAAGCCCACCTCACGTCTGACCCAATCAAAAAAAGACCTGCCGCTTAGATCTACCAGTTCCTCGTAAGAATGATACGGATAAGAATATAGGCCGCTTTCCAGACCGCCAATGCGCTCGACGATTTCTTGGCTGCCTTTTACCGTCAGTCCCGGGTATTCCCTCAATACGTTTTGTTTTTGAATTTCAGGCAAATCAAAACATAGGGTTTTTACCCCACACTGCATGGCTTCTAAGATAATAGATGACGGGTCTGATACCAGATATTGGACATCGAAGAACAGCTCGTAGATTGACTGCTTAGTGTGATGAACATTGTCTAAGCCTTTCATGCATTGACGCACGATCTCCGGGCCTATCCCTAGGTTCCAAAACAGTGGTTTGATCTGAACGAGTATCTTCTTGGATGGAAATGCCGCAGCGACGGAACGGATCGCGTCTACGTATTCTGTCGAGCCGGCGAAGACCGCGATACAGAATAAGATATCTGCTGGGCGATCATCGAACCGGCGATTAAAGACATGACGCGGCAACTGCGGCGTGCCTGCTGGGATCAGGGCCATTTTGGGCGGATACGTGTCTGCATAGTACTTCTTGTAAGGCCCTTGGCCGTATACAAAAAAGCGATCGAAATGCAGGTAGCGAAATTGCGGCCACATGGTGGTGTAAGTCATCATGAAGCCGACGGACCGGCCGAACGACAGCCCCCCAATGGCATTCAACTCCTGCGTTCTTAAGATGTGGTCGGCGTTATAGGGATCTCGGCCCCAATAGTATTGAGGGGCATACAAACGAAAAAGGGCTTTGTACTGCAAACGCCGATACGGCAAAGTCGCGAGCGTCAGGAAAAGCGCCGGCTCGAAGTGAGCGCAGCTTGCCACCCACTTTATAAGGTCCAGCAGCATCCTGCCGAGATGACCAATCCCCTCGACCACGCCGAATCGGCCACTGCTAAGTGATAGAAAGGTGTGCGGTTTTAATTCTGGTTTCGCTGAGATATCGCTGTGCATCATCCGCACCACCAGCATCACCGGTCCACCATCAGCCATTTCGCTGTAAAGGCGACTATCCGATTCATCATCAATGAAATCACCTGCAAAGAAAAAACGCCGCGCAGGCTTAAGGAATGGTCGAATCCGCGCAACCGTCCATAAGAGCGTGGCGACACCAACCAACGAGGAAACGATTATATTTATAATCCAGTTCGGCGATGGCATGGCCTTGATACCGCTGGGCCAAGACGGAATGCCACGTTGCGCCATATCGAAGAGATCGCCAGAAAGACCGGACAATTTGCAATGCGCAATAGTCCCAGCATTCGACATAGACCTTAAAACCAGAAACGGAATGTGCAACGCATGCGAATAGTTGGCAACCGTATGCTTACAGGCCATGTCATAAGCGGAAAAATGCTTTCCTGCGTCCTGAAATAAGAACCGTTCCTCCAACCAATCAGCCGTTTCCCGATAGACATCGTATTGAAATTTACGGATGGGATATTCTTTTATTCTTTTGTATTCGGGACATAAGTCCAAGGCATCCAGCGCCCAAGCTCGCGCCTTAAATACGGAAACCATTCGCTCCAACAGCCTAGTTGACGGTTGAAATAACGCACGAATATCCAATACATAAACCTTACGCCGGAGTAAGAGCCACCAGCATAGACGTAAAAATGAAAACTCATTGACCGAGACAAGAAAGAACATTCGCGTGGCAGTATTTCGACAGACTGGAACCATTATTCGATGTGCCGGGATCAAGACCCAAGCGCGAGACGATATAGGCGAATGTCGGCACTTGGCAAACGGAAAGGCAGTTGAAATTCTATGCGGGCCACATCATCACTCGTCATGCCATTGGTGACAGGAAGTAAAACCGCCAGTCCCAAGAGCCGTTCTCTGCCAATTTCAGACAGGTAGGTCGAGATTTCTCCCGCCGGGGCCAAAAGTTCGTCCATGTCGACCTCGAATATTTCCGCGATCTTGCTGTCCTTGTCCTCTGTTGGCGGCAAAAATTTGTCCTGTTTGACTTTGGAGAGACCTGTTGGATCGACCTCGATCTTCTTTGTAATCTCGGGCATACCAAACTCGCTTTCTTCCAGACCGACTCGGATGTGCGCGCCGAATTTTACATTCCTCCCACTGGTCAAGATTAACATCTCCGTTATAGATACACATATCACGATTAATGCAGCACGGACGGTCTGTCATTTGTCAGCGAAACGCTTATCATCGTGATGGGGCCAGGCTTTAGCTATATCTTGTTGATATGGCTAACAAAAACTTGGTGGAGCCGGACGGAATCGAACCGACGACCTCTACAATGCCATTGTAGCGCTCTCCCAACTGAGCTACGGCCCC
>CAXFCV010000087.1:0-5352 GCA_964000975.1 uncultured Rhodospirillaceae bacterium
CCCAGACCCTGGGTAAAGGGCCGACGTCCAACGGCCACAAGCACAACATCGGCCTTGAGTGTCTCGGCCTCCCCACCGTCGCGGGGCTCAATGGTAAGTGTCACCCCGCTCTTGGTCTTCTTGGCACCGACCACCTTGCTTTTGAGTTTAAAGTCGAGACCCTGTTTCTTCAAAATACGGGCCATATTTTTGGATATCTCACCGTCCATACCAAAAAGGATAGTATCCATAAACTCAACCACAGTGACCTGGGTACCCAGACGGCTCCAGACCGAGCCCATTTCAAGGCCGATAACACCAGCTCCAATGACGACCATGGATTTCGGCACTTTAGGCAATTCAAGTGCACCGGTGGACGTCACAACTTGTTTCTCATCGATGTCGACCCCAGGTAGTGGGGTGACCTCTGAACCCGTTGCAATGATGATTTTCTTCGTGTCAATGGTGGTTGCTTTTCCAGACGCAGGGGTCACTTCGACGGTACTGGGTGAGATGATAGTGCCCAGACCTTCGATCCTGTCGATCTTATTTTTCTTCATTAAAAAATCGACACCTTTAACGGTATCCCCGACAACGGCGTCCTTATGCGCCATCATAGCCTTCAGATCGAGCTTCACACCTGACGTCTTTATGCCATGATCCCCAAAACCATGCTGCGCCTCGTGATAAAGATGAGAAGAATGGAGCAATGCCTTTGAAGGAATACAACCCACATTTAGACACGTTCCACCCAATGTTGAGCGTTTCTCCACGAGCGCCACTTTCATGCCGAGTTGAGCGGCACGAATGGCGGCCACATAACCGCCAGGCCCGCCACCGATCACCGTTAAGTCATATTCGTCGGCCATGGTCTACTCCTCACATATCCAGCATGATGCGCTGGGGGTCCTCGATGCATTCCTTGACGCGAACTAGAAAACTCACAGCCTCACGCCCGTCAATGATGCGGTGGTCGTAACTGAGCGCCACATACATCATGGGCCTGATCACAACCTCGCCGTTTACCGCCATGGGCCGCTCCACGATATTGTGCATGCCCAGGATGCCAGATTGCGGCATATTTAGAATGGGTGTCGATAGCATCGAGCCGTATATCCCACCGTTGGTGATAGTGAACGTTCCACCCATCATTTCTTCCATGGTTAGCTTACCGTCCCGCGCCTTTAGACCAAGTTCACGGATACCCTGTTCAACACCCGCAAAGCTCATCTGATCAGCGTCTCGAAGGACCGGTACCACCAATCCATTCTCCGTGCCGACGGCAACGCCAATATCATAGTGGTTCTTATAGACAAGTTCATCGCCATCTATTTCGGCATTAACGGCAGGGAATTCTCTCAACGCGACAATGCAGGATTTTACAAAAAAGCTCATAAAACCCAGACGGACACCATGGGCTTTGTCGAAAATATCCCGGTATTGTGACCGCAACTCAACAACCGCAGACATATCTACTTCGTTGAAGGTCGTCAGCATGGCGGCCGTGTCTTGGGCATCCTTCAGTCGTTCCGCAATACGATGGCGGAGACGGGTCATCTTGACGCGTTCCTCCCGTGGGCCTGCCGGACGGGAGGGAATTTGCACAATTTCTCCCGAAGGTTCCGCCGAGGTCTGTGAGTTAAGTGTCAGCGAGGATACACCTGGACTATTGAGGAACGCTAGGACATCGCCCTTCGTCAGACGGCCATCCTTGCCCGTCGCCGGTATAGTGGAGGGATCGAGACCATTTTCATCGACCAGCTTACGAACAGACGGCGGCATAGCCGCGTCATCCACACCAGCCCGATCGAGTACAGGGGACGATTGAGGCAAAGTCGGAGGAGCGGACGCAGTTACATCACCGGTAGCCTCCCCGATCATTCCGAGTAATGCACCCACCTCTACATCCGTCCCGGAGTCAGCAACGATATCCGTGAGCGTGCCGGATGCCGGGGCGTTAACTTCCATGGTAACCTTATCGGTCTCCAATTCAAGAATCGGTTCGTCGGCTGCTACTGCGTCGCCCACCGATTTCAACCATGTTGTGACGGTCGCTTCCGAGATAGATTCGCCGAGAACCGGTACTTTGATTTCCGTTGCCATAGTCTCTTATTCCTCAAAACTAAGTCCGTTTATATACTATGTCGCCGCAGATTTCTTTTTTGAAAATGACTTTTTCTTGCCGTTCGCTCTCTTCTTAGCGGCCTTTCTTTTAACGGGAACCACCGATTGTCCCGGTAGCGCTCTGTCACCTGGTGCTCTTTGGAACGGCTGTTCTAGATCGCTAACCGGAACCATCAGAGCTTCGCTTACCAGCTTAGCCTGTTCCCTATTGTGGACACCGAGGGAACCTGTGGCCGGCGATGCTGATGCCGGCCTACCCACGTAGAGAGGCCTCCTATGATCGGCTTTTCCCTGATCGATTGCCATCAGAATATATTCAAGCCTTTGGACTAGGTATGTCCACGCCCCCATATTTGCGGGCTCTTCCTGACACCAGATGATTTCGGCATTGGAATATGCACTAAGCGTTTTGGCCAAACCGGCCCTGGGCCAGGGATACAGTTGTTCGACCCGCACTATGGCAACATCGTCAATCTTATTTTCCCGACGAGATTCCAACAAATCATAATAAACTTTACCCGAACACAGAATGACCCGCTTAATTTCGTCATCGGGTCGCAACGCGTCGACTTCGCCGAGCACTCGCCAGAAATGCGTCCCCGGCCCCATTTCCTGAAGCGTCGACGTGTTCAACTTATGCCGTAAAAGCGATTTAGGTGACATAACAACCAGAGGTTTGCGAAAATTTCTCAACATTTGACGGCGCAATACGTGGAAGAAGTTTGCTGGCGTAGTGATGTTTACCACCTGCATATTGTCTTCTGCACACAGTTGAAGGAACCTCTCCAGCCGGGCAGAGGAGTGCTCCGGGCCCTGACCTTCCATGCCATGCGGCAAAAGCATGACAAGCCCGCACAGCCTCAGCCATTTGGACTCGCCGGATGAGAGGAATTGATCAAAAATAACCTGTGCTGTATTGGCAAAATCCCCGAACTGCGCCTCCCAAATTGTCAGTGAACTTGGATCAGCCAGGGCATAGCCGTATTCAAACCCAGCCACGGCGAACTCGGACAGGGGTGAGTCCATTACTTCAAATGTTGCTTGATCCGGGCTGATTTCACTCAGCGGGAAATAACGGTTTTCGGTAACCTGGTCGATCAGAACGGCATGCCGGTGAGAAAAAGTACCCCGTCCCGAATCTTGGCCTGAGAGCCGGACATTAAATCCATCCACAAGCAGGGTCCCATAAGCCAGAGCTTCTCCCATAGCCCAATCTAGCCCCTCACCGGACTCCATCATTTTATCCTTTGCCTTTAACTGGCGGACCAGTTTGGAGTTAAGGTTGAAGCGTTTAGGCTGGCGGGCCAATGAACGGCCTATTTCCCTAAGTTTATCTAGATCAACGCCCGTTAGCTCATCGCGTTTCTCCTCGTCCTCTCCCAGGTGAGATATTCCCTCCCAGGTACCTTCAAGCCAATCCGCCTTGTTCGTCTGATAGCTTGCAGCCGCCTCGAACTCTGCATCCAAAAGATTCTTAAAATCTGTCTCGACCTTGACCGCTTCCGCCTCGGTCATTGCGCCGTCCTTGATCAATTCATTACGCAGAATCTCTCTGGTCGGGAGATGATCCTTGATCGCTTTATACATGATCGGCTGGGTGAACATCGGCTCATCGCCCTCGTTATGCCCATGCCGTCGATAGCAGAACATGTCGATAACGACATCCTTCTTAAACTTTTGCCGAAAATGAGCCGCGAGATCAGCGACCCGGCACACCGCCACGGGATCATCACCATTTACATGAAAGATTGGCGTTTGTAGGCCTTTGGCAATATCAGTCGGATAAGGCGTTGACCGAGACGCCGCCGGATTCGTGGTGAAGCCAATCTGATTGTTGACAATAATGTGGATAGTGCCGCCGGTCCGATACCCTCGAAGCTGCGACATGTCAAAGCTCTCGGGGACAATACCCTGTCCTGCAAAAGCGGCATCCCCGTGAAGCAGCAGCCCCATTACCTTTTCCCGGTTTTCATCACCGCGGGCGGCTTGCTTTGCTCGCACCTTACCAAGAACTACCGGGTTGACGCACTCAAGATGGGACGGGTTCGCCGTCAATGAGAGGTGCAGAGTGCCTTCCGTGAACTCCCGGTCAGCTGAAGCTCCCAAATGATATTTCACATCGCCTGATCCCTGAACATCGTCTGGATGCGCAGAGTTGCCCTGAAATTCGGAAAATACCGCAACATAAGGTTTCCCCATAATGCGTGTGAGCACATTCAGCCGTCCCCGGTGTGGCATCCCAATAACGACTTCCTCGACCCCCAATAGGGCCGCTGTCCGGAACAATCTCTCAATACAGGGAATCATGCTTTCGCCCCCGTCGAGGCCAAATCGCTTGGTGCCCGTGTGTTTGACTTGCAGGTAATTCTCGAAGCCTTCCGCCTCCACCAAATCCTTGTAAATATTTTTCTTAAACTCAACAGAGAACTCACTACGGAAGTCTGCGCCTTCCATATGCTCTTGTATCCAGGACCGCTCGTCGGTGTTTTGGATATGCATGTATTCAACGCCGATGGACGAGCAATACGCTTCTCTCATAGTTGCCAGAATTTCCCGCAGAGTCGCGGTCTCTCTCCCGGCCATGGCAGTGTAGGTATCCAGAAAGATCGGCTTATCCAAATCATCATCTGTAAAGCCGTAGTTTTTATAATCGAGTTCCTTGTGCCCGCCCGCACCAATCAGGCCTAGAGGGTCAAACTGTGCGTTGAGGTGGCCCCTCACCCGGTACGAGCGGATTAGGATGCGGGCCCGAACCGAGTCCCGTGCAGCTTGGGTTGCGTCCTCTCCTGCAAGGGCATCTGCAACCAGGCCGGTTTTCTTAGGCTCTGCTCCTGCTCCCTGGCCCAGAACTTTCGTGGTTGATTTGGCCCAGCTTGCCTTAGAAACGTCTTTTTGGATGGATTCGGCATCATCATTGAGTTCAGCGAACGCAGCCGCCCAGCTTGCGTCAACGGAGCCTGGATTTTCCAGGTACCGTTCGTAGAGTTCAGCAATAAAGGTGCCGTTTGCACCCGTGAAAATTGAGTCCGTTCCGTTAGCCATTTTTCGGCATGATCCAGCGTAAGGCTGAGCTCCTCCCCCTTCTATTGATTGCAGGCCGTTTTAATTTCTAATCGCTTCCAGCATGGTTTTGCCGAGAGCAGCCGGCGAATCCGATACACGGATACCTGCACTGCGCATGGCTTCAATTTTATCTTCGGCACCGCCTTTACCCCCGGCGATGATAGCCCCTGCGTGGCCCATCCGACG
>CAXFCV010000088.1:0-5971 GCA_964000975.1 uncultured Rhodospirillaceae bacterium
CCAAGGGCGATAATGGACCCTTTCCAGGCGCGGAACTGGGCATGCAGGGCCAATTGGAATCGTGGCTCGACGATATGTCCGCTCTGGACGCAGAGGATCGATACCGGGAGGTTTTGTCAGCACAAAGGGAAAGTGACAGGGGTATGGGCGCAACGTCGACCGGGCCACACCGTAGTGACCTGCTTGTGCACCACCGGAATCACGGGGAAGGGGCGTCCCAGTGTTCCACTGGGGAGCAAAAGGCATTGCTGATCAGAATAATTTTGGCAGCCGCACAGTTGCAGACGCGGGAACGGGGACGGCCGCCTCTTCTTCTGCTAGATGAAATCGCTGCCCACTTGGACGCCAAACGCCGGGCTGCTCTATTCGATGTAATTTGCGGCTTAAGAATACAGGCCTGGATGACTGGAACCGATAATAGCATGTTTCAGACGCTAGGAGATCGGGCGCAATTCTATAATATTTCGGCCGCGCGGATTGAAAAATTATCCGGCACCCATATAGCCTTGTACGATTCGAAATGAAGTTCATGGTCACATAATCAGGTATGGAAATATGATAAACGAGACTGACGGCAAAGAAATCAAAAATCCGGCTGATAGCGAAAATTACGACGCCCAGTCCATCAAGGTGCTGCGCGGCCTGGATGCAGTCCGTAAACGACCTGGAATGTATATTGGCGATACGGATGATGGGTCCGGTCTACATCACATGATTTATGAGGTTGTAGACAACGCCATTGACGAGGCCCTAGCCGGTTATTGCGATCAGGTTGACGTTACACTAAACGGCAATGGCTCGGTTAGCGTGAGAGACAATGGCCGGGGCATTCCCGTAGACATCCATGAGGAGGAAGGCGTGCCTGCAGCAGAGGTTATAATGACCCATCTTCATGCTGGCGGAAAGTTCGATCAAAACTCCTACAAGGTTTCCGGCGGCCTTCACGGCGTCGGAGTGTCCGTGGTAAATGCTCTGTCAGATACTTTGGAGCTAAGGATATGGCGGGACGGCCTCGAACATGTGATGACGTTTAGGGACGGTGAGGTAGAACAATCGTTGGAAGTTGTGGGTGACGCCGGGGGCAAAACTGGCTCCCAGGTTACTTTTCTGGCGTCGAAGCGTATCTTCTCCAATACGGATTACGACTTTGCGACTTTAGAGCACCGGTTGCGGGAACTAGCCTTCCTAAATTCCGGTGTCCGGCTCGTCATCACCGATGCGCGCCATGTTGAGACCGATGTGGTTGAACTCCATTACGACGGCGGTCTAGAGGCCTTCGTCTCCTATCTAGATCGGTCCAAAACGGCACTTAATCCAACCATTTCAGTCAGCGGCGAAAAAGACGGTATTGTCGTGGAGGCCGCGTTGCAATGGAACGATAGTTATCACGAATCTACTCTGTGTTTTACGAACAATATTCCGCAACGGGATGGCGGCACACATCTGGCTGGCTTCCGGGGCGCAGTCACCCGGACCATTAACACCTATGGTGCGGGCGACAGTGCGAAAAAGGCAAAGGTCACCATCTCTGGTGATGACGCCCGGGAAGGAATGACATGCGTTCTATCCGTGAAGGTGCCGGATCCAAAATTTTCCTCCCAAACTAAGGAAAAGCTAGTGTCTTCCGAAGTGCGGCCTGTGGTTGAAAGTGTTTTAGGCGATAAGCTAAACCAATGGTTCGAAGAACACCCGGCGGATGCCAAACGCATTATTGGAAAAATTATAGAGGCTGCTGCCGCGCGTGAGGCTGCCCGCAAGGCACGGGAACTAACCCGACGCAAGGGAGCACTTGAAGTGTCTTCTTTGCCCGGCAAGCTAGCGGATTGTCAGGAAAAGGATCCTGCACTTAGTGAACTATTTATTGTCGAGGGTGACTCCGCTGGCGGGTCGGCCAAGCAAGGTCGGAACAGAGCTAACCAAGCTATCCTTCCGCTTCGCGGTAAAATTCTCAATGTCGAGCGGGCTAGAGAGGATAAAATGCTTAGCTCCATGGAAATTGGCACGCTTATAACAGCGTTAGGCGCGGGTATTGGCGAGGATTTTGATGTTGATAAAATCCGATACCACAAGATCATCATAATGACAGACGCCGACGTGGACGGCAGTCATATACGAACTCTATTGCTCACCTTCTTTTATCGTCAAATGCGACAGCTTATTGAGCGTGGTTATCTGTATATTGCGCAACCTCCCCTTTATCGGGCCAGGCAGGGAAAATCCGAGGTTTACCTCAAGGATGATCAGGCACTTGAGGACTATTTAATTGAGGCCGGAATAAGAGACAGTGTTTTTATCTCGGCAGATAAAAGTGAAATGGCGGGAGAGGATTTGCGAACCCTTGTAAATCAGGCTTGCCGCATGAAGGTGCAGTTACAAGCTTTAGCTACGCGGGTCCCCATAACTATCGTGGAGCAAGCAGCTATTTCGAGTGCTATGAAAGAGGATATTTTAACGGATAAGGAGCAAGCGGGAGAGGTGGCTCGATATATCGCCAAACGCATGGACGCCCTTCAAGATGAAAAGACCGAGAGAGGTTGGAAAGGCGAGGTATCGGAAGATGGTGGCCTCTCTTTTATAAGGGTACTGCGGGGAGTGCCAGACGGCCCTCACATTATTAATGGGGCGGTGATGCAGAGTGCGGAAGCACGTGCTATTGATAAATACGCTATAGAGCTTCAGGCAAATTATTCCAGGCCCGGCGTCCTTAAAGCAAAGGATATGGAATTCAAAATTACTGGCCCCGTGTCGCTAGTAGATGCGATCACTGAACTAGGCCGTAAGGGGGTAGGTATGCAACGCTACAAAGGCCTGGGCGAAATGAATCCGGATCAGCTGTGGGAAACCACTCTTGATCCCGATGTTCGGACTCTTTTGCAGGTTAAGGCTAACCATGCCGACAACGCGGCAAATATTTTCTCCACCCTTATGGGGGACGTTGTGGAATTGCGCCGTGACTTCATCCAGGCTAACGCCCTCAAGGTCGCGAACCTAGACGTATAGAACCGGCGTAGCGGACGCTAAATCCGAGGCTATAAAGGGGTGGCGTGCCCCCTCCCGCACGGTTGGCGTATAATTTCTGACCCGGGTAGCACTCATCAACATCTAAAAGCCAAACTGAGTTAACCGTTTCCTAACGGCCTACAATGGATAGTCGCGCATGGTAAAAAAAGTACGATCTACCAAAAAAAAAGTGGCCCGGACGGGGGGTAAAAAGCGCATTTTTCGAAAGACAACCCGGCGCTACCCGACCGATGGCGACCTATCTACTGGACGGGTCGCGCGATTTCTTCTCAAATGGGTGGCGGTCGCAGGCATTTGGGGCATTGTTATTCTGGGTGGTGTGGTAATCTTTTACGCCCATGACTTGCCATCCATTGATGATGCACTGGCAGGAACACGCCAGCCAACTGTTGTTCTGTTGGACTCGCGTGATCGTGAATTCGCTCGGAGGGGTGTTGTTTCAGGTGATGCCGTGCGTGTCTCAGATCTGCCCGAGCACCTGACCCAAGCAATTACGGCAACGGAAGACCGCCGGTATTATGATCATTTTGGTATCGATGTGATTGGTATCGGGCGTGCCCTTGTGACTAACATCTTGGCCGGCAGTATTGTGCAGGGTGGCAGTACCATCACTCAACAAGCGGCAAAGAATCTTTTTTTAACTCCTGAGCGCACCATTAAACGAAAAATTCAAGAAGTCCTTCTGGCGCTTTGGCTGGAAAAGTCATTCACCAAAAATCAAATCATGACGATCTATTTGAATAGGGTTTATCTGGGTTCTGGTACTTATGGAGTTGACGCTGCGGCGCAAAAATATTTTGGTCACTCCGCTCACAAGCTCTCACTCCTCCAATCGGCAGTCATTGCCGGCTTGTTGAAGGCACCTTCCCGGCTAAGCCCCCTACACAACCCACGAGGGGCTTTAAAAAGGGCGCGGGTAGTCTTATCCAATATGGTGGCCGCCGGATATATCTCTGAAAAGCGCGCCACCCGCGTCCGCCAATCGCCCCTCCAGTTCTCGCCTCGCCAGCCGGGCCGGCGGCAAAGCCGTTATTTTGCCGACTGGATTATGGAGCAATTGCCAGGATTTATCGGCCCGGGTGCCGGGGATGTGGTGGTTAGAACAACGCTGGACGTGAAGATACAGGACCGGGTAGAGGCCCATATTCAGGCCGCTCTCAAGCGCAACGGGAGGTCGCTGAATATTTCCCAAGGGGCCGCCTTGGTTCTTGCGCCGAACGGCGCTGTGCGTGCCCTCGTCGGTGGGAGAAACTATGACCGAAGCCAATACAACCGTGCCATCCAGGCCCGCCGGCAACCTGGTTCAGTTTTTAAACCCTTTGTCTATCTAGCGGGACTAGAGGCCGGCTTGATACCTGCCAGTCAATTTCAAGACAAACCGATCAAGATCGGTAATTGGGTGCCACGAAACTATCGCGATAATTATCGCGGAACAATTTTGCTTGCTGAGGGTCTCCGATATTCTTCAAATAGTGTGGCCGTGCAGGTCGCACAAAAGGCAGGTGTAACCTCGGTTTTGGCGACCGCCCGGCGCCTCGGGGTGAGCTCGCCGTTGAGAGCGGATCTCTCAACCGCTTTGGGCGCGAGCGAAGTAAGCCTCATGGACCTGACCACGGGTTATGCCCCTTTCGCCAACGGTGGCCGCGGCGTTTTTTCGCACGGCATTAGGGACATCAGGGACAATAAGGGTAAAATTCTTTTCCGCCGTAGCGGATCCGGAGCGGGCGAGGTCATCCGGCCGGCCCATGTCAGGATGATGAACGAAATGCTATCTGGTGTACTTTTATGGGGCACGGGCAAGGCCGCCAGGTTGGATCGGCCGGCGGCGGGCAAAACCGGCACGAGCCAGGCGTTCCGAGACGCTTGGTTTGTTGGTTATACGCCGGATTATGTTGCTGGGGTCTGGCTCGGCAACGACGCCGGTCAGCCCATGAAACGGGTTACCGGCGGCGGAGTACCTGCGCATATTTGGCGATCCATAATGATGGACATTCATCGAGGGATGCCAGCAAAGGTGCTGCCCGGGGCCGGTCAGCCGCGTCAGCCTTACCCACTTGCTCCGACGTCCGCGACCGGTCACCATTTATTTTGGGACAAACTCTCTCAGAAACTCAGCGGCGACTAGGCGTTTTTGGGCTCAGCCATCGCCCGGATCCGGCAGCCGCATAAATTACCTCCAGTTACTTGTTTAGCCGGGCGATGGTGGCTGTGGTGCTGTGGCCATCGGCAAGTTCAGCCAGCAGGATTTTGCCGCCGTAGTCCTGCACGATTTTTGCCTCTGGAATTTGCTCGATTTTATAGTCCGCGCCTTTTACGAAGACTTCCGGTTTCAATGCGGCGATAATTTTAGCGGGTGTGTCTTCTGCAAAGATGATAACGAGATCGACCGCCTCTACGGACGCCAGCACGGCGGCCCTAGCGGTTTCGGTTTGCACGGGCCGGTCGTTCCCTTTTAGTCGTTTTGTTGAACTGTCGCTGTTTAACCCCACGATCAGTTTGTCGCAGGCGGACTTGGCGTGACCGATGACTGCTAGATGACCGGGATGCAAAAGGTCGAAACAGCCATTCGTGAAGCCGACCGTATGCCCCTGGTTCCGCCAAACACCAGTGATGTCGCGGGCGGCGCGCAAGCTAAGAATTTTAGCTTCACCCGTGGCACGTTCTTGCTGATGCAGGCTGTCGATCAAATCATCCGCATAGGCAACCGCTGTCCCGCGTTTCCCGACTACGATACCGGCTGCGACATTTGCAAGCGCTACGGCCTGTTCAATGGAAATACCAGCTGCTACGGCCGTTGTGATGCAGGCCACCACGGTGTCACCGGCGCCGGAGACGTCAAATACTTCTATGGCTTCCGCTGGGTAATGAGCATAATTGTCTGCATTCTGGACGAGGGTCATGCCATCACCCGAACGAGTGGCCAGCACGGCCTCAATGCCCGAGTGGCGGG
>CAXFCV010000089.1:0-3144 GCA_964000975.1 uncultured Rhodospirillaceae bacterium
TCATAAGGGTATTAAGGGTTGGTTCTTCACAAGTCTTTGCCGCCGCACCTGACAACAACCCAACCGCCACCGCAGCACTTAAATCTAGGATTTGATCTCCGATGGCGACCCCTCCCCGATAGGCCTCATCGGACCCAGCGCGGCGGAAAACGCCAAAGGGCAGATTCTGGATTGGGAAGTCACAGCCGACCTCATTGGCAGAGGCCACCCAGCTCTTTAGAGCCGGATCATTGGTGTTGTTAAGAAGGATCATTTATGGTTTTCCGTTAAAGTGTTTCTGCAGTCCCTGCCAGCACTCGTAATAATTTTTCTGCAGCGCCGGTGTATCAAAAGCAAATTTAGTAGGCCGGTATAGATGCCGAGTTTCGAACATGAAAGCCATGGTGCCGTCCAAAAATTGAGGACTTAATTCAGCTGTACTGGCCTTTTCATAGACTTCCGCATCATTGCCGTGCGCAGCGAAGCTGTTATGAAGGCTTGAGCCTCCCGGCACAAATCCCTCTTCTCGGCCATCGTAAACACCATGGATAAGGCCCATAAATTCGCTCATGATGTTACGGTGGAACCATGGTGGCCTGTAGGTATTTTCTGCTACAAGCCATCGGGGTGGAAAAATAACAAAATCAACGTTCGCAATCCCTGCGGGGCCCAATGGAGACGTTAATACTGTGTAGATTGAGGGGTCAATGTGATCAAAGCTCACGGAGCTTACAGCATTAAAATTTGCTAGATCATATTTGTAAGGTGAATAGTTACCATGCCATGCCACGACATCCAGTGGAGAGTGACCAATTGGTGCTTCCCACAGATTACCGCCAAACTTGGCCGTGAGCCGAAAATCTCCCTCTAGATCCTCAAACCCTGCAACAGGCGTCAGAAAATCCCTGGGGTTGGCAAGACCATTTGAACCAATCGGGCCCAAATCTGGAAGCCTCAGAGCCGCTCCATAATTTTCGAGACAATATCCCCTGCTGGGTCCATCCGGGAGGTCCACTTTGAACTTTGTGCCGCGCGGGACGACAGCAATTTCATTTGGCGACACGTCCATCGTCCCCAGTTCAGTGAGAACGCAAAGCCTGCCCTGCTGGGGCACAAACAGCATTTCGCCGTCCGCATTATAAAAATACCGGGCCTCCATGGAGCTGTTCGCCGTATACAGATGAATGGCCAGTCCCGTCGTACCGCCATCCCCGGCACCCATCAGCGTCGTAAGGCCCTCAACAAAATCCATTGGTTCTGCAGGGATGGGCAGCGGGTCCCAACGCATTTGGTTTGGCGAGGGCGGCGCTTCATCAAAAGGCGCACTTCGGAGCAACCCGTTTGAAATTTGCGTAAACGGCATATGCTTCGCTGACGGCCGTATGCGGTAACACCAGGTCCGTAGGTTATTATCCCGGGGCGCCGTAAACGCAGTGCCGCTGAACTGCTCAGCATAGAGGCCGTAGGCAACTTTCTGGGGGGAATTGCGGCCCTTTGGCAGAGCCCCAGGCAAGGCTTCCGTGGCAAATTCATTGCCGAACCCGCTCTGATACCCATTAGTCACGGAAATCGTCGTGTCCATGATCTTACCCTCTTTTGGATGGAATATTTTTACTCACCATAAAAAATAATAGTTTCATTTGAAACTATTATCAATTATTATTTTGATATGCCTGACAGTTTAACGACTACCGATGCCCCTCTTCTACTCCAAGACTTCCTGCCGTACCGTTTGGCAGTCCTGGCGAAACTTGTTGGCGCGGCTTTTTCGCAAGCATACGGCGAACGTTTTGGCATTTCTAACCCGCAATGGCGGGTTTTATTTGCTTTGGGGCGAAAACCTAATTGTTCGGCCTCTCATGTTGTCCAGCACGCCGCCCTTGACAAGGTACAGGTGAGCCGTGCTCTGGCTGGCTTAATCCATATGGGCTTAGTGGCGCGGCAAATAGATGCCACGGACCGTCGTAATTCGGTCCTTAACATGACAGCGGGCGGGCGGGAGATTTATGATCAAATCGTGCCCGAGGCTCTAGCGTTCGAAGCCAGCCTTAAGGAAGGGTTGTCGGATGCCGAGGTCCACCAGCTGGATGTAATGCTGCTAAAATTATCAGCCAGAGCCAGTAAGCTGTGACTTGGCGAGACCCCAAATCCGCAATCTAATCCAGGAGCAAGACCAGAATTCCGCCCACGATAAGAAGCGTGCCAAACACCTCATATCGATTAATCCTCTCTCTAAAAATCAGCACCGATGTTAAAAAGGTGAAAATAAGCTCTACCTGGCCAACGGCCCTCACAATGGCCGCATTTTGCAGCGTCATCGCCGTGAACCAACCGACCGAGCCCAACATGCTGGCAGCGCCGACGAGCGACGCTTTTGCTCGGTTACACCAAACTTTGCCAATTTCGCCGGGCTCGAAAGCTAAGAGATAAACTGTCATGACGAACGTCTGGATCGCGAGCGCTGTCGCCAAAGTTGCGGACGCCGCCAGCAGAGGACTTTCGCCGCCCAAGGTCAGGGCCGCGCCTCGGTAGGCTACCGCCGAGACGCCCAGCATGGCACCATTCGTCAGCGCCAGGAGGGCCCCTTTATTGGCCCAAGAGAATAAAAACTCTCGGGGACTGACGGTCATTTTGGCGAGTGAGAGAAAACACACTCCAACAAAACTGATGAAGATGGCAAGGAAAGTCATGTTGGTCACCGCTTCGCCTAGGAGCACAATGGTAAAAAGCGCCGTCTGAAATGTTTCTGTTTTGGAATAGGCCGTGCCCACGGCAAAGCTTTTAAGGGCGAAGGAGCGCAACAGAAACCACATCGCCAGCACTTGTGCGATCCCGCCCAACGCTGCCCACCCGGCAAAGGTCCAACTCCAGTTTAGGTTTTGAGGATCCTGCCATCGGAGAAAACAGAAGTAGATAATGGCAAGCGGCAAACCAAACGCAAATCGAGTGTACGCCGCACCAGACGTGGACAAAACCGAGTTGATGGATTTTTGCAGCGAATTCCTCAAATTCTGGAAAAATGCCGCCGCCAGTGTGAAGATAAACCAGAGTTCCAATGATTGGCCTCTTTGGTCTCGCCGTCAGGATATGACTAAACGGTGCACGAAGATGCCCGCTTGAATGAAGCCATATGCGATCATGCCACAAACGACCGCGTATAAAAAA
>CAXFCV010000090.1:0-2038 GCA_964000975.1 uncultured Rhodospirillaceae bacterium
CACCGCGCTGGTGGCAACACCGGCGGCAAGGTAAACCCCACCGGGAGCAAAACCAAATAGGGACGGCGCGTCTCAGGAAACTGAGACAGGCGAGTTTCCGAGCCGCCGTCCGGGTAGGTTGCACGAGGCGTCCGGTGACGGGCGTCCTAGATGAATGGTCATCGCCCTCGCTTTGACGGGGGAACAGAACCCGGCTTACAGGCCGTCTGGCATCTCACCGTTCACCGGGCATCAGGCTTATGCTTGTCTCACGCAGCTATGCGCCTCGCTTAAATATTGGATAAGCCACCCGATACAAACGGGCGTGATCCCATATTAATCGCAAAATAAAAAGTTGCCGCAGCTCTTCGGCCTCTCGGGTGATATCGTAATCCGTGCAATATCGTCCCAAGAGATTTTTCGTTGCGGGTATTAATTGACTCTGCCCACCTGGCCTCCCATTCTAATGCCAATCAATCCTTACCAACGGGAGCAGAATTCATGGGACAAACCGTTCACCTCACGGCCGCCGACGGACATACTCTATCAGCCTTTCGGGCCGACCCCGATGGCCGGCCTAAGGGCGGGCTCGTCGTCATTCAGGAAATTTTTGGTATAAACGCCCACATCCAGGAAGTCTGTAATGGCTTCGCGGCAGATGGATATGTTACAATTGCACCGGCGCTTTTTGACCGCGTTGAGCGGGACGTGGATCTTGGCTATGAGGAAGAAGACCGGCAAAAGGGTATGGGCCTTCGGGCACAAACCGACTGGGACGATAATGTCCAGGACGCCATCGCAGCGCGGAACGCCATCAAAGACGCGGGCAAGGTCGGAATTGTCGGCTATTGTTTTGGCGGCACTGTTGCGTGGCTAGGCGCCTGTTCCGGTAGCTTTGATGCCGCATCAGGATACTACGGCGGTTTCATTCACAACTTCCTGGAGCGCAACGCCACCTGTCCGGTGCAGCTTCATTTCGGCGCCGATGACCAGGGCATCCCAATGGAGAATGTAGAACAGACCCGGGATGCTAAACCGGACGCTGAAATTTATATCTACGAGGGGGCCGGCCATGGTTTTGTTTGTGATCATCGGACCAGTTATCACAAGGACGCCACCCTGCTGAGTCGCGAGCGCACCCTTGCCTTTCTCGGAGATCATGTCGGATAGGTCTAAGCTGGCGGCCCCGGACAAACGCATATTGCTCGCCTAACGACTTCAGGGGATAGATTTTAACTCGTTTGTAAAAACTTTTTTACCCACGTTTTCCGTGACTTAGGTGACCCTAATGTTGTGAATAAGACTGTGGGTAAAAATTCATACCTTTGACCGGAGACTATGGGTGATCGCATTGCGATGTGCCGTTGTGGGCAGCCGAAAATCCTGGTATCCTATATCCAACAAGGCTGGCCTATCGGCGCTTCAGAAAGCCCTTGCCGAAGGAACCTTTTAATGGATGAAACCGCCAATCCTCTTCTAGATAGCCGAGATAAAGGCGCCAAAGCGACGGCGCGGAACTCTCAGGATTTCTCCACCGGCATTTTGCCATCGCAGACCATGCGCACGCTGATTGAAATGGGTGATATTCAATCAGACACACCCATCCCCGACGGACAGATTCAGCCAGCGAGCATCGACCTCCGCCTGGGGGATATCGCATACCGGGTGCGCGGCAGTTTCCTGCCAGGCCCGCACGCCACCGTGCGTGGCCGGCTAAAAAGCTTCACGATGCACAAGATTGGTCTAACGGAAGGTGCTGTGCTGGAAAAGGGCTGTGTTTATCTGGTACCGTTGCAGGAGAGACTGAGCCTAAAGAAAGACATCTCTGGGATGGCCAATCCGAAAAGCTCAACCGGCCGGCTAGACATCTTCACCCGCGTGATCACCGATTACACAGGGGAGTTTGACCGAATACCCGCCGGGTACACAGGCCCATTATACGCGGAAATTTCACCGCTCACGTTCAGCGTGAAAGTGCGCACCGGCACCCGACTCAGCCAGCTACGGCTCCGTCGGGGCTCCCCTCCCTCCTTTGAAACGGCAATGCGCCGGCTCCATA
>CAXFCV010000091.1:0-3370 GCA_964000975.1 uncultured Rhodospirillaceae bacterium
CACGACGCTCTTCCGATCTCACAGCTCTCAGCCATCGATGGCCTTCGGATTTATGGAGAATCTCAGGAAAAAGCTGGTGTTATTTCGTTCACGATGGAAGGCGTTCATCCTCATGACATCAGTACGATTATCGATAGTCATGGTGTTGCGGTTCGGGCCGGTCATCATTGCGCCCAGCCCTTGATGGACCGGTTTGATCTTGCTGCGACGGCCCGTGCCTCTCTTGGCATGTATAACAACGAGTCTGACATAAATCAGTTGGTCGAGGCGCTCGAATTCGCAAAGGATATTTTCGCCTAATGGACGATATGTTGAGAGAATTGTACCAGGAGGTCATCCTGGATCATGGCAAGAACCCGAGGAACTTCCGCCACCCGGCGGATGCCACATGCAAAGCCGATGGAAACAATCCTTTGTGTGGCGACCAGCTTACAGTCTACGCCAATGTGGGCGATGACCAGATGATCAAGGATGTTGCCTTCGAAGGCCGGGGCTGCGCCATATCTTTGGCTTCTGCCTCAATGATGACTGAAATCGCGCGCGGTAAATCTATCTCGCAAGTCCAAAGCTTGTTTGATTTATTTCACAGACTTTGCACCGGCGAGGAAGAGGGCATGGTGCCGGACGAATTCGCGGATGATATTGAGAAATTGAGGGTGATGTCTGGGGTTCGTCAGTTTCCCATGCGGGTAAAATGTGCCACGCTCGCCTGGCACGCTGTTTACGCCGCCGTAACCGGCGAAAGAAACGCATCGACTGAATAACTTGAGAGCAAGAGGAAGTATTTATGTGGGGCAGCTTGAATATATTTGGCAAGAAAAAGCAAGATGTAGCAGAAAGTGAAACAGTTGAAAAACCGGCTATGGCTGAGGCTACGTCACCCTCTCAAACGCCAGATCAGGCGCCCGAAGCAGTGCAGCCTGTCTATGCGCCGGGTCCGTGGGATCAAAACGATATGGGCATGGGCATGGGCGGCGAAATTGAGGCCGGCCTCGTGGCGCGCGCGGGTAACGCGCTAGAATCCGGTTCCACCGTTGCGGAGCGGGATGCCATTGCCGCAGCTCTTAAGACTGTTTACGACCCAGAAATACCAGTGGATATTTACGAACTGGGTCTAATTTATGAGATCAATATCGAAATGGACGGAACCGTGCACCTGGTTATGACCTTGACTGCGCCGGGTTGTCCCGTTGCAGGTATTTTGCCGCAGCAGGTGGCTGATGCCGCAGCTTCCGTTGAGGGCATCGGAGAGGTTGATGTCACCCTCGTGTGGGACCCGCCCTGGGATATGGAGAAAATGTCTGAAGACGCAAAACTCGCCCTTGGCATGTATTAAGGAGGGACGGAAAAAATGGAGACACAAACAGCACCAATTAAATTGACAACCTCGGCGATCAGCCGAGTTAAGGCGTTGATGGATCGGTCCGATAAGCCCGTTCTTGGATTGCGTGTTGGTGTGACCAGCACGGGCTGTTCCGGTCACATGTACCAGGTTGAATATGCCGAGGATGAGCGCCCGCTTGAAGAGGTGATAGAACAGGATGGTGTAAAGATTTACGTGGACCCCCTGGCAATGATGTTCATTTTTGGCTCTACAATGGATTATGTTGAAGGCAAGATGCAATCGGGCTTCGTGTTCGAGAACCCCAACGAAACCAGCCGCTGCGGCTGTGGTGAGTCTTTCGCAGTCTAACGACGGAATTAGCAATGCCCAAAGTAATATTCGAGCTTCCTGGCGGAGAGCGTCGGGAGATTGATGCTGAGCCAGGTAGGTCTCTGCTTGTGACCGCGCATCAGCACGATATCGATATCGAGGGTGCGTGCGAGGGCGTTATGGCATGCTCAACCTGCCACCTTATTGTTTCGGAGGACTGGTATGATAAATTGCCGGATGCTAGTGAGGAAGAGGACGACATGCTAGACTTGGCGTATGGCCTCACCAAAACATCCCGGCTCGGTTGTCAAATTACGATGACGGAGGATCTGGACGGCTTGGTTCTCAAAGTGCCGGATGAAACCCGCAATATGCTGTTGTGAGTGGTGCAGTGCCTCTTTTCGAGCGGCTAAAAAACGATAATCAGGCCATTTGGTCCGCCTATACGCAGCACGAATTTGTCCAGCAACTGGGATCTGGGGATCTTCCAGAGCCATGCTTCCGTCATTATTTAGGCCAAGATTATCTGTTTCTCATTCATTTTGCCCGAGCTTATGCGCTAGCGGCGTATAAATCTGAAACGCTTACCGATATCCGCCAGGCAGCCGTTGGCCTCTCGGCAATCGTCGATGTGGAGATGGGTTTGCATGTCGAATTTTGCGCCAACTGGGGGCTCACAGAAGCAGAGATGGAGGCGCGTCAGGAAGCAGACGAGACGATGGCTTATACGCGCTTTGTTCTGGAAAAGGGGCATGCCGGCGATCTTTTGGATCTTCATGTCGCGCTCGCTCCTTGCATTATCGGTTATGCCGAGATCGGGAGCATGCTTGCCGCTGCGAATGACGCTAACGCTAACGCTTACGCGTCATGGATCGAGATGTACGCCTCGGATGAATACCAGGACCTTGCGGCGGCGGAGATATTGCAGTTGGATAATTTATTTGAGTATCGGGCTGGTGAAGGGCGTTACGCGGCGCTGTCGAGAACCTTTGCCCAAGCCACGCAATTAGAAGTTGCGTTTTGGCAAATGGCACTTAACCCAGCTTAAGGCACTATGAATGTCATCCTGTCGAGATTATAGTCTGCCCATGAATTCACTTGGATTTGATAAAAGACCGGAAGATACCCGCGTCGTGGTCGCCATGTCAGGAGGCGTGGATTCCTCTGTGGCGGCCGCACTCTTGAAGGAAGGGGGCTATGACGTCGTCGGGATTACGTTGCAATTGTATGACCATGGCGCCGCCGTCGCGAAGCCCGGCACATGTTGTGCTGGTCAGGATATTTATGATGCGCGCAGGGTGGCGGACACTCTTGGATTTCCTCATTATGTACTCGACTTCGAGGACCGCTTCCGCCAAGAGGTCATCGATGATTTTGCTGATACTTACCTGTCCGGTGAAACGCCGATCCCGTGTGTAAAATGCAATCAAACGGTAAAATTTAGGGATCTTCTGTCGCGCGCGCGGGACCTGCAGGCAGACGCATTGGCAACGGGCCATTACATCCGGCGCGTGGCCGGGCCAAATGGGGTGGAACTTCACCGGGGTACCAATCATGATAAAGATCAGAGTTATTTTCTGTTCGCCACCACGCAGGAGCAACTGGATTTTCTCCGCTTCCCCCTGGGAAGCCTGACAAAAGATGAAACACGGACCCAGGCAGAGCGTCTCGGCCTTGCTATTGCCGACAAACCGGACAGCCAGGATATCTGCTTCG
>CAXFCV010000092.1:0-2300 GCA_964000975.1 uncultured Rhodospirillaceae bacterium
CCCATGGCCTGGCTGTCCGAGGCAATCATGGCGAAGGCGCCCAGATCATGGAGAATGTCTTCTGCTGCGATGGTCTCCCGGCGGATTCGGCTCTCAGCAAAGGCCACGTCCTCTGGGATCTTGGCATCAAGGTGGTGGCAGACCATCAGCATATCTAGATGTTCGTCGACCGTGTTAATCGTAAATGGCCGAGTTGGATTTGTGGATGATGGCAGAACATTGGCCTCGCCGCATACCTTGATGATGTCAGGGGCATGGCCGCCGCCGGCACCCTCTGTATGGAAGGCGTGAATGGTACGGCCATTGAAAGCGGCGACAGTATTTTCAACAAATCCCGACTCGTTAAGAGTGTCCGTGTGGATGGCAACCTGGACATCCATCTCTTCAGCAACGCTTAGGCAGGTGTCAATGGATGACGGTGTTGTGCCCCAGTCTTCATGTAGTTTCAGTCCACAGGCACCCGCTATCACTTGTTCGGCTAATGCACCGGGCTGCGACGCGTTTCCTTTGCCGAAGAACCCTAGATTCATCGGAAGTCCATCTGCAGCTTGAAGCATTCGTGCCATATGCCAGGGCCCTGGCGTGCAGGTCGTTGCGTTGGTGCCTTCGGCTGGTCCTGTCCCACCGCCAAGCATGGTGGTGACGCCAGAGTATAGGGCATCATCTATTTGTTGTGGACTGATCCAGTGAATATGTGCGTCGATTCCCCCTGCCGTGACGATACGACCTTCACCGGCAATGGCTTCGGTGCCAGGGCCGATAATGATATTGACGCCGGGCTGGACATCGGGATTACCGGCTTTGCCGATTGCGGCGATCTTGCCATCCTTAAGCCCGATGTCGGCCTTGACGATACCCCAGTGATCAACGATCAGTGCGTTGGTGATGACTGTGTCGACGGCGCCGTCGGCCCGGCTTACTTGTGACTGGCCCATGCCGTCTCGGATAACCTTTCCACCGCCAAACTTGACCTCTTCGCCGTAAATGGTGTGGTCCTCCTCCACTTCGATGATCAGGTCAGTATCCGCCAAGCGGACTTTGTCTCCCGTGGTCGGGCCGAACATAGCTGCATAAGCGCCGCGCTCTATTTCATATGCCATCGTTTAATACTCCAACTTTCCCTGAACCATAGCATTGAAGCCATGGATTTCTCGGTCACCAGCGTAATCAATCAGTATGATGTCCCGGGATTGACCAGGCTCGAAGCGGACCGCGGTCCCCGCGGGGATATCGAGCCGTTTGCCAAGCGCTGCGTTCCGATCAAAATCGAGCGCTTCGTTGGCCTCGAAAAAATGATAGTGAGAGCCAATCTGGACCGGACGGTCACCCGTATTCGTAACCGTTAGCGACACGGTCTCCCGGCCTTCATTGAGAACCAAAACACCGGCCCTAGGAATAATCTCGCCTGGTTTCATCCTTGCCTCCTAACGGATTGGGTTGTGCACTGTCACAAGCTTGGTCCCGTCGGGAAAAGTGGCTTCTACCTGAATTTCGGGAATCATCTCTGCGATGCCGTCCATGACTTGATTGCGGTTAATAACGGTCGCTCCGTCTCGCATCAAACCTGCGACGGAAGTGCCGTCGCGAGCTCCTTCAACGACATAATCACTTATCAAAGCTATGGCCTCGGGATAATTCAGTTTAACACCGCGGGCGAGTCGCTTTCGGGCCACCTCGGCTGCCATGGCCACCAAAAGTTTGTCTTTCTCTCGAGGGGTTAAGTTCATCCATTGTCTCCTTTTCGATCGCTATCTCTACATATCCCAAAGGCGGGGCAGTCTAGCAGGCAGTCCGGCAACACGGTGTCGGAAATTTTGCCAAAAAAAGCCAAAGTCAGTCCGAAGTGGTAGCGCTTTGGGTCCTAACCAGCGGACGACGAGAAGGCCGTTTACTAGTGTTGCCGAAGATCTAATATCATCATGCCCGGGGCATGCGATGAGTTCACGCGCCAGACCAAGGTGCTCCGGTGCGTCGGGACTAACATAAACTGCTGTTGCTATAGTCGTGGCGCCACCGAACCCAGCTGGATGGTTTAGGGGCCCACTCTTGCCCTCGCCCAACAGCAATGTATCCGCCCAGGTAAGGCGGTTTTCAATACTAACCTGCCATGCCTCACGTAAAATTCCGTGCTGGTATGTCTCGCCGCTGCCGCGACGGCCTAGCACAATAATCTCGCCAGCAAGGACTTGGGCACCCGGCTCTGCTTCAATCTTCGTGGTCCGGTTGAGTCGGGCACCATCGAATAGGATGGTTTCTTGAGGTAAATATTCAAGCCAGGCATCCGATGCTGCCGTGAGGGC
>CAXFCV010000093.1:0-1657 GCA_964000975.1 uncultured Rhodospirillaceae bacterium
ACGCGCTGGCCAAACAGAGGCCCTTCACACTTTGATATTCTGCGTCCGATTAGCAGATCCCGAAGAGGTTGATATTTTAACGAACTTGGTTGTCCGGTCCAAATTTTATTGGGGCTATGACAAAAAATACCGAGCATCCCTAAAGACCATTCTGGCCGTATCTCGGGAAAAGGCCTCTATTGGCGACTGCTGGGTGGCCGAAGCAGAAACAGGTGATCCTGTGGCGGTTTGTCAATTCAACAGCAATGCCTCACCGCCCCATCTAGACCTGCTTTTTGTCGAACCGACATACATCGGACAAGGTGTTGGTTCACTCCTTTTCGAAAACTTAATTGCAACCGCTCGCCGCCGCGGAATCAAGCAAATTAATCTCGACGCTGACCCAAATGCGGCGGCATTCTATGTCGCCAAAGGCGGGCGTGTTATCGGAGAGAGGGAGTCCAGGATTGTCCGGGGTCAGTTCTTGCCGGTCATCGAATTTATTCTCTGAGGAAATTAGCAATCCCCGAGGACAGGCACTTGCGCGGAGTAGGGGGAAAGGTTATTAACCGCGCTACTGCCAGCCGTTACACTGGAGTCACTGCATAAATGACCGCAATTACCGATATTTTCGCCCGTGAAATCATGGACTCCCGAGGGAATCCAACTGTGGAAGTGGATGTGACCCTTGAAACGGGGGCGCTCGGTCGTGCTGCCGTTCCATCGGGCGCATCAACTGGTGTTCACGAAGCTGCGGAATTGCGCGACGGCGAAGCGGGGCGCTTTGGCGGTAAGGGCGTTCAAAAAGCGTGTAATAATGTGAATGGTGAAATATTTGAAACACTCTCTGGCTTGGATGCCGAGGACCAGGTCCATATTGATCACACCATGTTGGTCCTGGACGGCACCGCCAACAAGAGCCGGTTGGGCGCCAATGCCATTTTAGGCGTGAGTTTGGCCGTCGCCAAAGCGGCCGCAGAAGAGGCAGCCTTGCCGCTTTACCGCTATATTGGGGGCACGCAGGCATCGGTTCTACCGGTACCCATGATGAATATCATCAACGGCGGCGCGCACGCCGATAACCCAATCGATATCCAAGAGTTCATGATTATGCCGGTCGGTGCCTCTAGCAGTGCTGAGTCCATTCGTGTGGGGGCGGAAATCTTTCAGGCACTTAAATCCGGCCTGGCAAACGCTGGTCATAATACGAATGTCGGAGATGAGGGCGGGTTTGCGCCGTCTCTCGCCAGTACCGAAGATGCATTAAGCTTTGTAATGAAAGCTATAGAGTCCGCAGGATACAAACCAGGAGAAGACGTTGTTCTTGCCCTGGATGCGGCGTCCAGCGAATTTTATAAGGGTGGTAAATATGTCTTGGAAGGTGAGGGTAAAACCCTGGACGCGAGCGGCATGGCCGCCTACTACGCCGACCTCACCAGCAGATATCCAATTGTCTCCATCGAGGACGGCATGTCAGAGGACGACTGGGAGGGCTGGAAGGCCCTCACGGATGCCATCGGCGATACTGTTCAGCTTGTGGGCGATGATTTGTTTGTCACCAATTCCAAACGGTTGAAGGACGGGATAGCAGAGGGCATTGCCAATTCTATTCTCATCAAAGTAAACCAGATCGGCACACTCACGGAGACACTGCAAGCCGTAGAAATGGCACATAAGG
>CAXFCV010000094.1:0-3911 GCA_964000975.1 uncultured Rhodospirillaceae bacterium
CCCAGCAGCGACACCCTCGTCCGGCCGCTCAAAATGCGATTAGAGCTCTGCGCCAGTTAGAAACACATCCGCAATGGCGGTGGACGTGCGGTCGAGACTGACGTCATCCCCTACACAGTATTGCGCGGCGTTACACTGCGTTATCAGCATAAAGGCTGCAAGCTCACAGTCCAAGTCGGGCTTAAGATCGCCTGCCGATACCCCGCACTCCAGTAGCAGACGGAACAACTTGTCATATTCCCCAATAAGGCGACCCAGCTCATGGCGGCGCTCGGAGGGTAAATAGCGGCGCTCCCGTTGGAAAGATTTAACGTAATTGGGGATAGTGCGTACTGGCTCGATATGAGCCCGGATGGCATCACGGATTTTATTCCGAGTCGCCCCTGTCCCATCCATAATCGCTTGCAAACGCTCCAAGTATCCAGCTGTTCCGATGCGGCAAATTTCCTCGAGCGCTTCGTCCTTTGACGCGAAGTAATAGTATAAACTGGGCTGAGCGACCCCTAATTCGCCAGCTATGTCCGTGGTGGAGGCACCATGATATCCTTTGCGCGCGATCACAGCTGCAGCCGCATCAAGAACTTCCTGTTGACGCCGCAGGTATTTTGTCTTTTTGTCCTTTCTCAGGGGCGGTAGATGGCCTCCTTCTGGCATCTGCCTAGGTCTCCAATAGCGCCGCTAGTTTACCTTTGATCACCTTGCGTGTTGGCGTCAAAGGCATATCTTCGATTATCTCTAGTCGTTCAGGCCATTTGTTTTTGGAAATATTTTGTTTCGCAAGAAACGCTGTTATCTCGTCAAGGTCTATTGTTGCCCCTTTAACCGGCTGAATGAAACAGCAAGCCCGTTCACCCAACTTTTCGTCTTTCATAGGAACGATAGCTGTCATGGAAACCTTGGGATGGGTAAAAATTATTTCCTCAATGTCAGCGGGGTTATACTTTACCCCGCCGCGGTTAATGATGTCTTTGCTGCGACCAGTAATGGTGAGATTTCCCTGGTCATCTATGGTGGCTAGATCCCCAGTCCGGAACCAGCCCTCGCTAGTAAATGCCTCGGCATTGGCATCGGGATTATTTAAGTAGCCCGGGAAAACTGATGCACCCCGAACCTGTAATTCGCCCTCTACATCTGCGGCGAGTGACGCTCCGGTCTCCGGCGAAACTACACGCACCTCATTGCCTGGCGCGGCAGGACCAGCGGAACGGGTTGCAATTTCGACACTCATTGTTGGGCGCGAAAACGTACCGGCAGCTAGCTCGGTCATTCCCCAAAGCTGGCATATCGTGCTACCTGTTTGTTCACCCCAATATCTCAGCACATCAGGAGGGCAATAGGCACCAGAAAATACGGAATATTTTACAGAAGAAAAATCATGTTTCTGGATGATATCCGTGCCCTTAAAAGCGGACGCATGGGCTGGTCCCATAAAGATCGCGGTAGGCTTTGTGGCATCCACCATGCGGGCCAGGTCGGGCGGCGAAAAAGCCGGCAGCATCACCATGGCCGCACCGGCAGCGAAGGCACAATTGATGTTATAAAGACCGTAGAGATGACTTAGTGGCGCAGCAGACAACACTCGGTCGTGTTCTGTCATTTCGAATTCAGGCGCACAAAGCCGGCCATGACCCAGCATGTTCTGATAGGTAAGCGGCACACCCTTGGGATTTGACGTGGTACCAGAAGTATATAAAAGAAGATAAGGATCGGATCCGACCGGCGGATTACCGATTCTTGGTTTGCCCTCCTGCAACAGGCTGCTGAAGGTCACTGCCCCCTCAGGGGCTTCCGGACCTAGAACAATCACATCTTTCAAGGTGGTGGAATTAGCTTTGAGCTCAGTCATCACCTGCGCTGTCGGGAACTCCTTAAAAGCAGGCAGGCAGACAATTGCCCGGGCCCCGGAATGATTAAGAAAAAATTCAATATCCGTCTTACCATAAGGCATGTGGATGGTTTGCATAACACCACCAAATGCCGAAATCGCCACATGGGCGATCATAAATTCAGGAATATTGGGAAGCTGTACCGCCACTACATCACCTTTCGTTAGACCCAGCCCCATTAGGCCATTGGTGAGCTGATCGACCCTATCTTTGAAGTCGGCCCAGGTAATGATACCGGTCTCTGTAATTAACGCGGGCCCGTCTGGGCGCACCGCCGCGTAGTTATCCAGCCACTGGATTAACGTGTCATTTTTCCAATAGCCTTGTTCCAAGTAATGCTTAGCGCGTTCTGGATTAAAAGTAAGAGCCTCTCTTAACGCCATGTTTTCTTCCCTAATTTTTAGCCGTTCTGCGGGATGCTGATATTCGTCCGCTTTCCAGCGTTTACCGCCACCCAGATGAAAAAGCCTGCGGTGTAAATCAATTCGGTGATATTTACGCTCAACAAAAACACGGACGACCCCCACCTGTTCCGGCAGCAACCCAATTCGTGTGGCAATTTCATCATCTGTTAATCCGGTGGTTTCCCTTTGTTTTTCGATTTCTTCGAAATTGAGTTCCCTGACAGCATCACCTCTTCGGCTCTGTTTGTTGAGGCTGAGCTTAAAGATGATCTCGCCATAAGTGTCGATCATTTGTTGGGTTACACCATAAGACATGGGTCAACCTTCCGGTCCAACGGAGGCGCCCTGCTCTGCAAGGGCCTGGGCTTCTGCCTCCATCACCTTTTGCCGCATACCACCCTTACGTGCGACCGCTGTTGCCATGACGGAAGATTGGGTGATCGGACAGACGCGCATGCACTCATAACAGAGACTGAGCAACTCTCCCGCTCCGATCGAGAGCTTGTACCAAATCATTTGATTTTCGGGAGAATGAACGGCCATGCCCCGCTCAATTGGATCCTTAGCATCCATCATGTCCAGGAGCACGTTGGGGATCGCCTCATATTGCTGGGACATGGCAGCGCAGGCATGCGAGTCATAATGCATTTCCGCCAGTTTGCCGTTCTCATCAACGGAACCAGAGAGGCAGTCCACCGGACAGAAACGCATACAGGGGGTCTGACCGGATTTTTCATAGAGTTTTACGCAAGACGGATGTGGGCATGGATTTTCTGCCATTGGAGCATCAGGAGGGAGCTCCATCTCGGTAAAGACCGACGCGTAGTACATCATTCCGAATTCCGGATGAAGCAAAATATCGCCGGCCATGGACCTGGCGCCGATCCCGGCCAGTTCAGCATGTAGTTTAAGACTTTGCATCGGCGTCCGGGCGCCTTTTTCAGGATCCATGTCTGGAGGACAAAATATCGCTCGTTTCTGATATTTTTTTTCAATGAAAAAAGCGAGGCCATAGGCCGCCTTGTAAGCCGCGGTCTCTGTGTCCCCGATATAAGCCAGCGTCCGAGCGTCGGCTGCCCAAGCGCCTTGCGTCCCGCCACCAACGCCTATGGAAATTACCGACTTAGCACGGGGGAAAATATCCCGAGGGCCGTAGCCTGGCGGCGCAATCTTCTCAACCAGATCCACGTCCACAACACCAAATGCCAACACACCCTTTTTCTGCGTGTAAGCACGCATGGCTTCCTTAGCTTCGCCAGGATCAATTGTTACACTCATAACCACTTTCCTCCTCGGTAAAACTAATTATAAGCATCGAGGGTATATTTTCAATAAATCTATAGAATTCTAATATTCCTAATGCCTTCAAGGCAAAGAACTCAATATCTCTTGCTTGCATGCTGGTTGGAATCGACTCACAATTCCGAAATAATGGTCGAATATTGTAATCATGGTATGCGGAAATTAGCGGAAAAATCTAATCAATACGTGGGCTCGATAATAAATGCTCGTAACTGCTAAAGAGTTACTTTGATCTTTAGTAGTTAAACGTTAGTCTCTGTAGATTCCCACTATCATGGGATCAAAAAGTTCAGAGCATCTCCGGAAATGAGTGATGATC
>CAXFCV010000095.1:0-19837 GCA_964000975.1 uncultured Rhodospirillaceae bacterium
CCGGCGTACCCTCATCATCGATGCAGAGGGACCCCCGCCGATCATTCAGCGTTCCATCATCGACCACGGTGACGCCCGGCGCCGCGACCCGCTCTCCCATCAGCTCAGAAAATGCCGATGTCTTCTTGCGGTTGAAGTCGCCTTCAAGGCCATGACCAATGGCTTCATGGAGAAGTATCGCGGGCCAACCGGGACCCAGGACGACAGGCATTTCGCCTGCCGGCGCGGCCACGGATCCCAGATTAACCAGAGCCTGTCGGAGCGCTTCTTCTGCGGCAAAGTGCCACGTGTCAGGCTTAAGATATGTCTCATAAGTCTCACGACCACCGGTCCCGTAATTACCTGACTCCATGCGGTCACCGTCGCTGACAACACAGGACACATTGAGCCGGACCAAAGGGCGGATATCCGACGCCCGTCTGCCATCTGCTCGGATTATTTGTACCGCTTGCCAGGAACCGGAAATCGAAGCGGAGACCTGTCGGACGCGATCATCCAGCCCCCGCGCATAGCTATCGATATCACTGAGCAGTTTCACTTTCGCCTCAAACGGCGCAAGGTTGAGGGGATTGTCATCGATATAGAGTGAGCGGTTTGTCTGACTAGGCCCGTCCGCCACGCTCCCGCTGTGTCCTGCCTGAACGGCCTTCACTGTTTCGCCCGCACGTTTGAGCGCAGCCTCACTCAATTCGGAGGAATGGGAATACCCCGCGGTCTCCCCGGCAATGGCGCGAAGCCCCAGACCCTGCGAGGTATCAAAACTCGCGTTCTTCAATTGGCCGTCGTCGAATACGAAGCTCTCCGACTGCTCATATTCCAGGAACAGCTCTCCATCATCGGCATTGCCAAGTGCATCAGTTACAAGGCTCTCTACGCGACTGCGATCAAGCCCGGCACGGGTAAAAAACAGCTCATCGGTTTTGGCAATGTCAGTCATGAAATTCATTCCTTATCCTCGGGACCATATACTACCCCACGACTACCAATTGCCAAGGGAGAGAAACCGATGTTTCTTGCTGCCCATGCAGCGAAAATCAATCTTGACCCTGTATAAAAACGATTTATTGTCTCTATGTCTCGTGGTGATTTGTTCGACCGGCTTGCGGCCACGTTAAACACACAAGCTAAAAGGTCGGAGCGAGAGCCCCGACCATAACTGGCTGGGGTTTTTTAGATGGTATGCCCTTTGATGCTGGCGCAGCAAAACCCCGCATTTTTGTAAGGAGGGGCAGCTATGCCTATAACCAAGACAAGTCCTCGATGGCGAGAACAAACGCAACTCGTGCGCGGCGGTACCCACCGCTCTCAATTCGCCGAGACCAACGAATCCATCTTCATGACCTCGGGCTATGTATATGAAACAGCCGAACAGGCAAAGCGTGCTTTCAGAGGAGAAGAAGAGCGCTTTATTTATTCACGATTCTCCAATCCCACAGTTGGCATGTTTGAAGAACGGATGCGTTTACTAGAGGGTGCTGCTTCCTGTCGGGCGACTGCCACCGGAATGGCAGCGGTCTGGGGTGCGCTGGCAGCACGTCTTAAGGCAGGTGACCGGCTGGTTGCGTCTCGCGCGCTTTTTGGCTCCTGCCACGTCGTCTGTACAGAATTTCTGCCCAAATTTGGTGTCGAGACTGTTCTAGTGGATGGTACCAATCTAGCAGAATGGGAAGCAGCCTTATCGACACCGGCGCAGGCCGTATTTCTGGAAACTCCCTCCAACCCGCAACTAGATCTCATAGATATTGCAGCAGTATCCGAGATGGCGCACCAAGCGGGTGCAACTGTGGTTGTGGATAACGTGTTTGCCACACCGCTCCTGCAAAGTCCTCTTGAACTCGGCGCGGATGTAGTGGTGTATTCCGCCACCAAACATATCGACGGCCAGGGCCGGGCCATGGGCGGCGCCATTCTCACAAATGATTTGGAATTTGCGAACGGTAATCTTCTGCAGTTTCTGCGCCATACGGGACCAGCCTTAAGCCCATTCAACGCCTGGACACTGCTTAAGGGCCTTGAAACGCTCGGGATGCGAATGGAACAACACTGCAAAAGCGCCCGTGACGTAGCTAAATTCCTGACAACGCTCCCCGGCCTTAAAAGAGTTATTTTCCCAGGTCTTGAGGACCACCCTCAGCATGAGCTCTGCAAAAAGCAAATGAAAGCCGCCGGCAGTGTAGTGTGTTTTGAAGCCGATGGCGGCATTGAAGGCGCCTTTAAGATCATGAACGCCCTCAAGCTCATCGACATCTCTAACAATTTAGGTGACGCTAAAAGCCTTACCACCCACCCGGCAACAACAACGCACAACCGGCTCACCCCGGAACAAAGGGCGGCGGTAGGCATTACCAGCGGCTTGGTGCGGATCTCCGTCGGCCTGGAGGATGTCAATGACATCAAGGAGGATCTTGCCCAGGCTACAACTGCTGGTAGCACTTGAAAAAAACGCCGCCTCCGGGTCCACCATCCATGCGGAACCGTTATAGGAATTAGCAAGCACTGCATACGAGATATCGGCAGCGCATCCCGAATGAAGAACATATGTTCGCGCCAAAACCAGACGCATGCGAGAGTGCACAGGGGTGGACTCCCGCGTCGGCACCAACTAAACCGGTATCCATGAGTAAATATTATTCGCCCGATCTGGGAGCCAATCCCGAGGATCCCTTTGCCCGCGACGCAGACGGCAAGCTGGTGCGTCGGTCATATTGGCTAGGCATGTCCGATCAGTCCGTGGTGCTTGCCATGACACAGGGTGTGGGAGCGCATATTCCCAATGATCAAAAACGCGCGCACCTGGAAGACATTGGTCGCGGATCGCTGATTGACGATGTCTGCGTCCAAGAAGTTTTGCCCCCGGAATAACACTGCGCCAGCCTGGCATTGCCCCCAATTTGCCGCAAAAGATGGCAAAATGCATCTAGCTCTGCAGTTAGAGAAGGCCCTTCACTTTTGGCCAGCCTATCTATAACTTCCGCTTACAATTCCGCTGCATTGTCAGCACCATAATGATCAGGACATACCATGGAAGCCGTCATTCATAGCTTTCTCTCCGGCCTGCCAATTTTGCTACTGCATTTTGCTCTAACCCTTTTGATGCTTGGCCTTGGAACCGTGATATACGTCATGGTCACGCCGTATCATGAGGTCGAATTGATCAAACAAGGTAATGTCGCCGCAGCGGTCTCGTTTGGGGGTGTCCTCGTGGGCTTGGCCCTGCCACTCGCGGTAAATATGGCAGGCAGCGTGAACGCATTCGACATAATGGTATTCGGCGCTGTAGCCATCATCTTGCAACTTATGGCCTATCGCTTCACTGACATCGTGTTGAAAGACCTGCCGGAACGCATCAAATCAGGTGAGTTGAGTGCCGCCGTCACGTTGGTGGGCCTAAAGCTGAGTATCTCAATAATCAATGCCGCTGCGGTCAGCGGCTGAGTGCCCTGAAGAATGCCTAAGCGGATCAAACAGCTGATTTATCTAACGATCGGTATTTTTGTTGTCGCCGATATCGCCTTACATCTGCAACTGCCGGGCGGAGGAAGCCTATTCGGCAAACTGACACGGGAGCGCAAAGCGCCCGCCCCGGAAGAAGGTAAGGATCACTCTCGCCCTCCTCAATCCCCTGAACATCAACGCGGCCCGCGCATTTGGGTTAACGCAACGGATCAATGGGCGTCCGGCAGCGCCGTCTCGAAACGAGACGAGTTTCCCGACTATTATGCCCCTCTTCCTCAGACCAGTCTCATCCGTGAACGCAGGGGAAAACCCAAAACCACAGTGGGCTCCGCGCTCGCAATCGCGCCCAATGGAGTTTGGCTTACGGCACGCCACGTGGTTGAGGGATGCCAAGAAGTGATTGTCCAGGGTGGCCTAAAAAATGGTCAGCCAGCAAATCTTCGGCACACCAAAGTGACACTTCATCGGACCGCTGATGTAGCTGTGATCAGATCCTCGCACACAGATTACGGGCGGAAACCGTTCGTCCTCGCAAAACGCGGCGACACAGCGGGGGAAGCCTTTCACATCGGCTTTCCGCGCGGCAAACCTGGCGCTGTCCACAGCCGGTTCCTAGGCCAACAGCAAGTCCGCAGGCAGAGGCGATCCGAGGGCGGCGAAAGCGTACTAGTATGGGCTGAAATGTCGCGCATTCCAAATTTTTCCGGCGCTCTCGGCGGCATAAGCGGCGGCGTGGTGGTTGACCGCACTGGCGCCATTATCGGCACTAACAGTGCGGGCAGTGCACGGCGGGGACGTCTGCTGACCTCACGTCCGGCAACCCTAAGAGACATTGTTCGTCAAAGTGGCGAGACCGTAACCATCGCAACCAGAAGCCGTCCAATGATAGCGGAACTGAATAGCAAGTCCTATCCCGCCTTCGCCAAATCTGCCATTCAGGGTCGGCGAGTGGTTCGAGTGATATGCAAACGGAGGGCGTAGAGGTGGAAACGCGCCAAGTGGGTTGCCCCGCTCCGCCTTTTCCCTATACTCCGCGGCTTCAATTGAAACCCAGACTTTTGTTGGATTTCTGCGATGGCGATGTTGGATAAAAACGACGTGACCAAAGTGGTGTTGGCCTACTCAGGCGGGCTCGACACCTCCGTCATTTTGAAATGGCTACAAGACACTTATGACTGCGACGTCGTCACCTTTACAGCCGACCTCGGCCAGGGTGAGGAAGTTGATCCAGCCCGTGCCAAAGCCGAGATGATGGGCATCAAGGAGATATTTATAGATGATCTTCGTGAGGAATTCGTTCGAGACTACGTCTTTCCAATGTTCCGCGCGAATGCTGTCTATGAGGGTGTATACCTGCTCGGCACGTCAATTGCCCGGCCGCTCATCGCCAAACGCCAAATCGAGATCGCCAAAGAGGTGGGGGCGGATGCCGTGGCCCACGGGGCGACTGGCAAAGGCAACGATCAAGTACGGTTCGAACTGGGCTACTACGCCCTGAAACCCGATATCAAAGTAATCGCACCCTGGCGGGAATGGGATTTGAACTCCCGCACCAAACTCATTGAATATGCGCAACAACATCAAATCCCGATCCCGAAGGATAAAGAGGGCGAACCGCCATACTCCACGGATGCAAACTTGTTGCACATCTCCTACGAGGGCAAGGCGCTAGAAGATCCCTGGGTCGGCCCCGACGAAAGTATGTTTACCCGCTCGGGCTCTCCGGAAAAAGCACCTGATGAGCCGACCGTTATGGAGATTGAATTTCACTGCGGGGATCCCGTGGCGATTAACCGGGTGCGCCTAAGCCCCGCAGCGCTTCTAACTAAACTTAACGAGATAGCCGGCGCCAATGGTATCGGACGCATTGATATTGTCGAAAACCGGTTTGTCGGCATGAAAAGCCGGGGCGTCTATGAAACCCCTGGCGGCACGATTTTGCTGCCGGCCCGGCGGGCCGTAGAGAGCCTTACCCTGGACAAGGGAGCACTCCATCTGAAAGACGAAATCATGCCGCGCTATGCGGAGCTGGTATATAATGGGTTCTGGTTCTCACCAGAGCGTGAAATGCTTCAGGCTGCCATTGACGACAGCCAAAAACGGGTGAGCGGCATCGTGCGGCTCAAACTCTATAAAGGCAATGTGATCGTTGAAGGCCGTAAGTCACCAAACAGTTTATATGACGAAGACACCGTGACGTTTGAAGCTGATACGGTCTATGACCAGCGTGATGCAGAGGGGTTTATCAAACTAAACGCGCTGCGCCTCCGGTTGGCTGGAAAGGCGGGCCCGTAAGCGACGCCCGACAAGGATCTCAATGGCCTGGGATACAGACGTCCGCCCTGTAATCTGCTCCGCCGTCGATACCTATCAAGCACCTCAACTCAAGGACCAGCTTGCTACCAACACCGCGTTTCATAAACACGCTTGACGGACGCCCCCTCCTACTGGCTAAATTCACGGTGGCGCCTCGTTTTATGAGTCAAAATGGACGGGACCGGGAGAACGACAACTGGGGATAAAAACATGCCAGATGGTGTAAGCGGTACGCCTGCCGCGAAAACGGAATATCGGGATCTGCCCATTATTGATCTGGGACAGTTTTTGAAGAGCGGCGGAGACGAACCTGGCACCCTGCCGGAAGAAATGCGCCATGCTTGCGAAAACATCGGCTTTTTCTTTATTGTAAACCATGGTGTTTCTGAAGATCTCCTAAAGAGGATCTTTGAGCAGACGAAGGCCTTTCACGATTTGCCGTTGGATGCGAAAACGGCATTGAAGATTAATATGAACCAGCGGGGCTATATTGCACCCAAAGCCACCATGGTCAGGCACTCCACCTATAACAAAAATAACAAATTCGATACCAACGCAACCATGGTATTCGCCACGGAATACCCCGAAGACAATCCTCACCGACAGGCCGGCAAATGGTTCTATGATGGGAACCAATGGCCAGATGGATTGCCCGGATTCACGGAGACCGTCCGGGATTATATGGCCACGCTCACCAACCTGGGCAAATCCATGCTGCCCCTGTGGGCCCGAGCCCTGGACCTGGAACCGGGCTTTTTCGATCCCTACTTTGAGAACAATTACACCTATTTCCGAATGGCCCATTATCCACCGGTGCCAGATCTGGAAGAGAATGAGTTCGGGCTGGGACCCCATGCAGACACGGGCTTTATGACGTTTTTGCCGCAGGCCGATGTGGATGGGCTCGAAATTCTGGATGTAGATGGAAAATGGTTCCGACCGCCACAAATGCACGATGCCATTTTGGTTAACACAGGCCAGTTTCTGGAGCGATGGAGCAACGACCGTTTCCGGGCTACGCCCCATCGAGTACTCCCACCTAAAGAAATGGACCGGTATTCCATTGCTTTATTTGTCAATTCGGCCTTTGAGCCCGTCTGCGAGTGCTTGCCCACCTGTACCGGTCCGGACAATCCTCCTAAATATCCAACCCAGTCCTATTATGATTTTTATTTGTGGTACATGCAGAACACCTATCCCCATTACGGCGGCTTCGAGGAAGAACTCGCTGACCAGGATAAAACGGACATAACACACTGATAGAGTAAATGAGTGCGACCATGAAAGCCGCCGTTATTCACGATTTTGGCGGAGCCGATCAATTGGCGATAGAAGATGTTGCTGTGCCCAAACCAACCGATGGGGAGGTCCTGATCGACGTGCAAGCCTCAGGCATCAATCCTATCGACTTCAAGACCAGAAATGGAATGGGGGTCAATCGAGGATGGGACACGGTGCCTGCAAATATCATCCTAGGATGGGATATTTCGGGCATAGTGGTTGAGTCTCAATCGGAAGCATGGCGGGCGGGTGACGCGGTGTTTGGTATGCCCCGCTTTCCAGCACTGACAGACGGATATGCGGAATTTGTAACCGCCCCGGGAAACCAATTAGCACGCAAACCTGACGGCATATCCCATTTGGAAGCAGCAGCTATCCCCCTTGCCGCGCTGACCGCTTGGCAAGCTTTATTCGACAATGCTGGCCTAGAAAACGGTCAACAGGTTCTCATCCATGCAGGCGCGGGCGGCGTCGGCCACCTGGCCATCCAATTAGCAAAGTGGAAAGGTGCACATGTCACCGCAACATGCTCTTCTCGCAACACGGACTTTGTGGCGTCTCTCGGCGCAGATGACGTCATCGACTACACCCAATGTGATTTTTCAGAAAAAGCCGCTAACATGGACGTCGTCTTCCATATGATTTCCCCGGACCAGAGGCCCCAAAGCTACGCAACCTTGAAAGACGCCGGCTTTTTGGCATCCATCACCGGACCCCTCTCACCTGAGGAGCTTGAAGACCACAAGATAACCGGCAAGTTTGTGACGGTGCGCCCCAATGGGACCCAAATGCGAGAAATTGCTGGTCTGATGGAGTCTGGGGCCCTCAAGGTGCATGTAGACGCCGTATATTCATTGGCAGATATTGCTCAGGCACATGGCCATGTGGAAGGTGGCCACACACGTGGCAAGGTCGTGCTGGATCTCACAAGATAACGTTCGATATCTAGCTTTAGTAGCCTTAACAGCAGTCGCCAGGAATCAGCGCTGGACAGGTCTCTCTTCTATCGATTAACCCCGGAGCACTCCCTTTGTCCGCTTAGCCACATTGGCGACGATTTTATCGGAAACAGTCTCGATGTCCGCCTCCGTGAGTGTCGCCTCAATTGGTTGTAAAACAACTGAAATGGCAAGCGATTTTTGACCCTCCCCAATAGCGCCCCCAGCGAAGAGATCAAACACCCGGACGTCTGTCACGAGGTCTTTATCCGCCATCTTAGCCGCCCTCACGACAGCGTCAGCATTGACGTTAGCGTCGAGCACAAAGGCGAAGTCACGTTCAACCGTTTGAAAGGGGGAGAGGTCAAGTTTCGGCCGGGCCGTCCCCTTGCCCATTTTCGGCAGCGGGATCGCGTCTAAAAAAATCTCAAACGCTACCAATCGGGCGTCAATGTCCATTCCCCTCAGTACAAGGGGATGCACTTCACCAAAATGGGCGAGCACGGATTTAGGGCCTAATTGATAGGTGCCTGACCGGCCCGGGTGATACCAGGCAGGCGCTTCTGCCAACAATTGCGCGCCACTAGAAGGACCACCCAACCTTGCCAGGAGATCAAGAACATCGGCTTTGACATCAAACACATCCACGTCCCTCGGTGTTTCCGACCAATCCCGAGGGCCACTCTGGCCCGCCCGCACACCAGAGGCAGACATGCTCTGGTCTTCCGGATTCTCTCCCGAAAACTGCGGGCCAACCTCGAACAGAGCGCTGTTGCCGATCCCCCTGTCCGCATTCCGGGCTATGGCCCGGATCAGGTTTGGTAGTAAAGACGGCCGCATGACATCAAGATCTGAACTGATAGGGTTAACCAGGCGGATAGACTCCGGTGCACCGCCGAAAAGCGAGGCCTCGCCGCCCGGCAGAAAGGAGAACGTGACGGCCTCGGTCATGCCCCGGGAAGCCAGCACTCGCCGCGCTTGGGCCCGGCGCTCCTGGATCTGATTGACCGCACCGACCGGTAGTGGGGTCTCTAAATCCAAGGACATCGACGGAATTTTATCGAACCCATAAATGCGTAACACCTCCTCCACCAGATCAGCTTCTCCTAACACATCGTGACGCCAGGGAGGAACGACGCAGTCCCAGCCATCCGCAGTTTTGGTAAGTTCAAAACCAAGCACTCCCAGAATCCGCTCCGTCTCTTCCACGGAGACATCCACGCCACCCAAATGCTTAACGCGCGTTTCTCGAAGGGAATAGACACGCGCCACATCCGGTTTTTCACCTGCAACGATCAGCTCGCTCGCCTCCCCACCACACAGTTCCAGGATCAGATTGGTGGCAAGCTCCGCGCCAGGTAGCACAAAATCAGGGTCGATCCCGCGTTCAAATCGGAAACGAGCATCGGACTGGAGGTTCAGCTTCCGACCCGTCATAGCTGTGCGCACCGGATCAAAATACGCAGACTCCAAAAACACATTCACGGTTTCTTCGGTACATCCAGACTGCTCGCCACCCATTACGCCTCCGAGTCCTTCCGCCACTTTATCATCGGCAACGACAGTAATGGCATCATCAAGCTCATAATCTTTGCCATCCAGGGCGCGGAACGTTTCACCATTCCGTGAGAGCCGCACATGGATATTGCCCTGAACTTTGTCGGCATCAAACACATGTAATGGCCGACCATAGGACATGGTGAATAAATTCGTGATGTCTACCAGAGCTGAGATCGGCCGGAGGCCGATAGCGGCCAATTTGTCCTTCAACCATTGCGGGCTCTCGCCATTTTTTACGCCTTTGATATAACGGCCAACAAAATACGGGCACGCAGTCCGGGTTTCTTCATCAAGGTCAATATGAACCTTTATAGGACTGGCAAAACTGCCCCTTACTGGATTGATTTTTAGGGGTTTTAGGGTGCCGACACCCGCTGCCGCCAGGTCACGAGCAACTCCGCGCACGCCGAGACAATCGCCGCGATTTGGCGTAACGCCGATATCTATCACCGGATCATTAAGTCCTAGGGCCTCTGGCGCGGGCATCCCTATAACAGCATCATTGGGCAGGTCCACGATGCCCTCATGGTCATCGGAGAGGCCCATTTCCCGCTCGCTCAACAGCATGCCGTTGGAGGTCACACCTCGGATTTTTGATTTCTTAAGTGTCACGTCAATACCTGGGATATACATCCCTTCGCCGGCGAAAATACCTTTCATGCCAGTGCGCGCGTTGGGGGCACCGCAGACCACCTCGAACGTCCCGGTGCCGTTATTTACTCTACACACCTTAAGACGGTCAGCGTTCGGATGCTTCTCTGCTTTTTCCACGTGAGCAACAACGAAATCTCTTAAACGTTCCGCCGGATCGTCCAGGTTCTCCAGTTCAAGGCCGGCCATGGTCAAAGCATCCGTGATCTCTGTCACCGTCGCGTCGGTCTCGAGCTCTTCTTTGAGCCAACTCAGGGTAAATTTCATGACGCACCTCCCAGGCTCGACCGGCCCACCATGGACGGCACATCCAGAGATTGAAACCCGTAGTGGCGCAACCAGCGGAGATCAGAGTCATAGAAAGTCCGTAGGTCTGGAATTCCGTATTTTAACATGGCTATGCGCTCGATACCCATACCAAAGGCAAATCCTTGGTAAACGGTAGAGTCAATGCCGCAGTTCTCCAACACTTTGGGGTTCACCATCCCGGATCCCAAAATTTCAAGCCAGTCATCCCCATGGCCGATCTTCAGGGTACCCCCCTCGAACGAACAGCCGATATCTACTTCCGCAGAGGGCTCTGTGAACGGGAAGTAGCTCGGGCGAAAACGAACAGGCAAATCATCAACGCCAAAAAAGGCCCGGCAGAATTCAATCAAACAACCTTTCAAATGTCCCATGTGGGTGGATTTGTCTATCACCAGACCCTCCACTTGATGAAACATGGGGGAGTGGGTAGCGTCATGGTCACAGCGGTAGGTTCGGCCAGGCACGATGATACGGATGGGCGGCTCTTGCACCTGCATTGTCCGAATTTGGACCGGGCTCGTGTGAGTACGGAGCACCATGCGTTGACCATCTTTTTCCGCGTTCAGGTAAAAAGTGTCGTGTTCCTGCCGGGCAGGATGATCGAGTGGAATATTGAGGGCAGTGAAGTTGTACCAATCCTCCTCAATATCCGGACCTTCGGCAACCCTATAGCCCATTTCGCCGAAAATTGAGATGACCTCATCGATGGTCTGGCTGATGGGATGAATGGCCCCCTGGGTTTCAGGTCGGGCTGGCAGTGTAATATCTATTTTTTCCTCGATAAGCCGCGCGTCAATGTCAGCGTTCTCTAGAACCATCTTGCGGGCGTCAATAAGGTTCGCCACGGTGTTCTTAAGGGCATTAAAACGCTGTCCGGCCTCTTTTCGCTCTTCTGGTGCCATCTGACCCAAGGTTTTCATCAAGCCGGTGATGCGGCCACTTTTACCAAGTTCGGCTACGCGGATATTTTCCAATACATTGAGGTCTGCCGCGCCGTCGATAGCTCCGGCAACTTCATCTTTGAGGGCGTCAATATTTTCCATGGTCATCTTCCGTCACATAAGGAAAGGGGGCCGCCGTGCGGGCTGCCCCCATTTTCAAATTCCGATCTGATGCTAATCCGGATTACTGAGCGAGGGCAGCCTGGGCCTGTTCCACCAAGCTTTTAAACGACTCGGGCTCGCGAACGGCCAAATCCGATAACACTTTACGGTCGAGCTCGATACCAGCTTTGTTCAGACCATTTATAAACTGCGAGTAGGTGAGGCCGTTTTCTCGTGCACCAGCGTTTATACGCTGGATCCAAAGGGCCCGGAAATTACGCTTGCGTACTCGCCGGTCACGATAGGCGTACTGTAAAGCCTTCTCAGAACGTTGTTTTGCTAGGCGGAAGTTGTTCTTACTCCGGCCCTGGAAACCCTTTGCCCGGGCAATTACTTTTTTACGCCGCGTCCGGCTAGCGACTTTTCCTTGTGCTCGAGACATACCTATTTACTCCGGCTGTAGGGCATATAAGATTTGATAATCCGAGAGTCAGCCTCGCTGAAAATCCGGGTACCACGCGCCTGGCGCTTCATCTTTTGAGATCGCTTGCGGAGATTATGCTGTTTGAAAGCGAAGGAGCCGCGCACCTTGCCGGCTGCCGTCGTCCTAAAACGCTTTTTTGCGCTGGACTTGGTTTTCATTTTGGGCATTGAATTTTCCTCTTGTTTTGTCTGCTCCACCGGACTTATGACGGACCGTAATTTTTGAGCGGAGGGCTGCCCCGGATCATCGCTCTAAAAAACCTGACCCTGCCACACCGCACTGTGAAGTTAGGTGTGATAAGTGTTTAGCGACGTTTAGGCAAGAGAATTTAAGTTGCAACTGAAACGCGCGATTTAATTGCCCGCTGCTAGCGAAGATTGGGTTATCACTCTCTCCATACCGCTTGGTGGCACATGTTTGAACAAAATCACAACCATGTTGTCTTCGGCGTACGTCTAGACTGCTAGCTGCTTGGTGATTACCTGGGAGCAAACACCATAGTCATCTGGCGGCCTTCCATCTTGGGAAATTGTTCGACTTTCGCAATATCAACCAGATCCTCTTTGACCCGATCAAGGATCTTGGCACCCAATTCCTGGTGAGCCATCTCTCGGCCCCGAAAGCGGAGCGTAACTTTGACTTTATCCCCCTCGCCGAAGAACTTGTTCATGGCCCGCAATTTTACCTGATAGTCATGTTCTTCGATTCCGGGCCGGATCTTAATCTCCTTCACCGTGATAACGCTCTGCTTCTTGCGCGCCTCACTTTTCTTCTTCTGCGCTTCGTATTTAAATTTGCCATAATCCATAATTTTGGCAACAGGCGGATCCGCATTGGGGGAAATTTCGACAAGGTCGAGCCCTGCATCTATCGCTTGTTGGATGGCTTCCTCAGTGTCTGTCACACCAACATTCTCACCAACGGCATCAATCAGCCGGACAGTTGATGAGGCAATGTCTACGTTCACTGCCGGCCCGTCTTTCTCGGGCTTGGCATTAAAAGGGGGACGTGCGATCTACTTCTCTCCTTTTGCTGGCCCTCTTCTCCAACGAGGATTGGGCAGTACATGTCGCACCAATTTTTCTTCCTGTAAGGAGATGAAGGTCTTCCTCCTGTATACTAATTAGCTATCCACCAACACACTTTTTTTGTGAACTGGCTAGACGTTGGGCGCTCTCGCCTCTTCAGATAGTGTAGCAACTGCCTCTGAGAGCGCAACTATTTCTTGATCCTTTCCGCCCAGTCTGCGAATAGCGACAGTGCCCTCCGTAGCTTCGCGACCGCCAACCACGAGTATCACCGGTATTTTACCGACGGAATGTTCCCGGATCTTGTAGTTGATTTTTTCGTTGCGAAGATCTGTTTCTACCCTAAGTCCACTCACCCGACATGCTTTCGCCACCTCGCGGGCATATGGTGCCGCCTCATCCGTTATTGTAGCGACCACCAATTGCAAAGGCGCGAGCCAGAGAGGGAAGCGGCCAGCGAAGTTCTCTATCAAAATTCCAAGGAAACGCTCAAACGAACCTAAAATAGCGCGATGCAGCATAACCGGGCGATGTTTCTCGCCATCTTCACCCACATACGTAGCATCGAGACGCTCCGGCAGCACAAAATCCACCTGCAATGTTCCGCACTGCCAGTCGCGGCCGATAGCGTCCCGAAGAATAAATTCCAGCTTGGGCCCATAGAAAGCACCTTCTCCAGGATTAAGATCATAGTCATACCCGGCAACGCGGACGGCCTCGGTTAGGGCATCTTCAGCTCGGTCCCAAACGCTGTCGTCACCTGCTCTCACATCCGGTCGATCAGAAAATTTTATAATAACTTCTTCAAAGCCGAAATCCTTATAAACGCGCATCAATAAATCACAGAAGGTTTTGGTCTCCGCCGTGATTTGACCCTCCGTGCAGAAGATATGCGCATCATCCTGTGTGAACGCGCGCACCCGCATCAACCCATGCAGCGCGCCCGAGGGCTCATTCCGATGACAGGAGCCAAATTCTGCCATTCGCAATGGCAGGTCACGGTAACTTTTGATGCCTTGGCGAAATATTTGAACGTGGCACGGACAATTCATAGGCTTAATAGCGAGAATTTTATTTTCATCCGCCTCAGAGACAAACATATTCTCTCGGAATTTTTCCCAGTGGCCGGAGTCCTCCCATAAACTGCGGTCCACTAGTTGCGGCGTATTTACTTCAACGTAACCTGCCTTATCAAGCTGGGCCCTCATATAATCTTGCACCGTACGATAGAGCGTCCATCCCTTGGGGTGCCAAAAGGCAGCGCCAGCGGCTTCTTCCTGGATATGGAATAGATCCATTTCTCGACCCAGACGGCGATGATCACGTTTCTCTGCCTCCTCCAACATGTGGAGATATGCTCTAAGCTGCTTCTTATCAGGCCACGCGGTACCGTACATTCGCTGCAGCATTGCGTTATTGGAGTCGCCACGCCAATACGCGCCAGCGAGTTTCATCATTTTAAAAGCCTTGGGCAATTTGCCGGTGGACGGAAGATGAGGGCCCCGACAGAGGTCCAACCACTCTCCCTGGCGATAGACCGTGATGGTCTCGCTTTCCGGAAGGTCTTGAATGATTTCCGCCTTATATTCCTCCCCAATCGATTGAAAATAACGGATTGCATCATCTCGAGCCCAAACTTCGCGTTCAATTTCCAGATCCTGGTCAACGATTTCGGCCATTCGTTTCTCAATCGCTTCAAAATCCTCAGTCGAGAACGGCTCTTCCCGAGCAAAGTCATAGTAAAACCCATTTTCGATAGCAGGCCCGATGGTGACCTGAGTGCCGGGAAAAAGTTCCTGCACTGACTGAGCCAATACGTGCGCAGCATCGTGGCGTATAAGCTCAAGCGCGTCATCGTCATTTACTGTAACAATTGAGAGTTCGCTATCTTGCGTGATTTGGGTGGAGAGATCCTGCATTTTTCCATCCAACCGAATGGCCAGCGCAGCTTTGGCAAGGCCTGGACCAATGTCAGCGGCAACTTCTAAGCCTGAGACCGGTCCCGAAAATTCCCGCACACTGCCATCCGGTAAAGTTAGTTTTACAACATCACTCATCGCAATCTCTATTCCTCATTAATCAAAAAACCCCCCCGAGAGGCCTGGGAGGGTGAACAATTCAGCGTTTTGCGAACACGCGTCACGGTTCTCCCTGATCATCAGTCAGGGGGATGGTCGTAATTGTCTCGGTTACATGGCTTGCAATCATTTGGGTTCCCTAAATAGTCTATATCCTCAAATTCATTCGCAGTGTCAAGATGACGCCCAGTCATCAGTAGAAGTCAGCGCAACCACAACTTCCTCCACACTTAAATCCTGAAGACGTTCACGCTGCAAAATTTTTACACTGCTCCCCCGTTGAGCACAAAGTGTGGGATCCGAGTCACAAGAATAGAGCACTAAAGTATGACACCCCTGTGCTGCAAATATATGCATTGGGCCAGTATCATTGCCGACCGCGCTGTCAGCGCCCCGGGCTAGGAGGAAGAGATCGTCAAGGTTTGTTTGGCCGGCGAGATTATGGCCAATATCACATCCTGCCAACACTTGTTCACCTAGAGAAAGTTCTCTCGCTGATCCCACAACCACGGGCTGGAAACCCGTCGCTGCCAATTCCATCGCCAAGGCACGGTAGGATCCAACGGGCCAGCGTTTGGCAGGCCGGTGCGGTGCGCCGCCGGGCGCCAGAATCACAAACCTTTCTTGAAAATTAAAGCGCGAGATATCACCTCGAACCCATGAAAAGTCGGGAGCAGACGGGGCCGGAAGACCAGCCATTGCAAGCTGCTCCGCGTGCCGCTCGACAGTATGCATAAAATCGCGCATTGGGTTGTCATGTGGAAGGGTACAGCCCCGCGCAATACCTGACCAATCCGGCGGCGGATCTGGCCAAAAAAGCCTAAAATAACGGCCCGTCCGGCTGGAGGTTTGGAGGTCATAAACACGGTTGAAGCCGCCTCTTCTGAGTCGCGATCGTAGCCCGAGCCAGCCGGCAAGGTCATAAGATTTTGGCCGTTGATCCACCCAGACATCATCAAACCATTGGGATTTCACAGCAAATTCCGCAAACGGCGAGGTCGTCAACAGAGTGATCCTTGATCGATAGTGATGAACCCTGATGGCGGTGAAAGAAGCTGCCGCCTGAATAAAATCTCCCAAAGCCCCAAGCTTTATAACAAGAATATTTTCGCTCACGACAATCCTGATGTAAGAGGTTTACCCGCATCACTCGGCTTCAAGGACAACACATCATTATAAACGTCGAGCGTCCGTTCGCACATGCGTTCGTTGGAAAAATTTTCCTGGATGTTGAACTTCGCGCGCTCAGATAGTTTTTTGCGATCGCCCTCGCTCTTTGCCAAGACCGCGTTGATGGCCTTAGCAAGAGCGTTGGCGTCGCCAGGCGGAGTGAGCCAGCCTGTTTCCCCTTGAATAACTGTCTCTCGGGCTCCACCATGATCTGACGCAATGATTTGCCGACCCATTGCCTGTGCCTCTGCCGCCACCCGCCCGAAGGCTTCCGGTTCCACGGAGGCCGATACCACAATATCCGCGAGCATATAGGCCGCCGGCATGTCGTCACAATGACCAATAACATGGACGTTGCCAGTCATTCCGTGACTTTCGATAAAACGCTCCAATTCACGACGGTACGAATGACGACCCTGGTCGGATCCCATCATGAGACACTGGACATCCCTCCGCCCCAACTCTTTGATGGCCTCAATGAAGAGCGATTGCCCTTTCCATCTTGTGAGGCGCCCCGGCAGCATAATAACAGGAACCCCGTCCGGAAGGCGCCATTTTTTAGCCAGGCTGATGATCCGTTCCCGGCTTACAAATTCGGGATTAAATCGCGATAAATCGACACCCCTCGGGATGACCCGAATGTTAGCGGCGGGCACGCCGTAGACCTGTCGGATATGACCCGCAATAAACTTTGATATGGCGATAACGAGAGTGCCCTTGGTCATGACCGAGTTATAGAAGCGTTTTAGGCTGTTAGCATGACCATAGGTGCCATGGAAAGTTGTGATAAAATGTTTTCCAGTTTTTTTTGCAGCGTACATAGCGCTCCAGGCCGATGCCCGCGAGCGGGCATGGATGATATCTACATTTTCGGCGACCGCGAGATCGGCTAGTCTGTGAATATTTTTCTGAATTACAAAAGGGTTTTTGGATTGGACCGGCAGCGTCACATGTTCGGCACCGAACCGGGCAAGTTCGTGGGCCATCGGCCCGCCGGCGGAAGCCACGATCGCTCTCCCCCCGCCGTCTACAATAGCACCCGCGATGTCAACGGTACCCCGCTCCACCCCGCCTGTAACAAGTTCAGGCAAAACCTGGAGGACCGTCGGAGGCCGGGTGTTACTTGTCATTGAAGCAGATTTATCCGGCGCCTCGTCAGTGATATTGTCGCTGCTTCCTTCTGATCTATTCTGAATCATATCTACAAGGATCTACCATGCCTAAAAAAAATGTCGCCAAACCCAAGATATTAACACGAGAGACTGGCGCGTCCATTGCCTACCACATGCTGCCCGGAAAATCACCGGGCATTGTCTTCATGACTGGCTTTATGTCGGATATGACCGGTACCAAGGCACTCGCGCTCGAGGAGCTTTGCCGGGACCGGGGGCATGCCTTTCTTCGGTTTGATTATCAGGGACACGGCGCCTCGTCGGGTGACATCGCCGATGGCACCATCGGTCTTTGGGCCGAGGATGCTCTTGCCGTCTTCGATGCCCTCACCGAGGGGCCTCAGGTGATCGTGGGCTCTAGCATGGGCGGCTGGATCATGCTCCTGACCGCCCTCGCCCGACCTCAACGAATCGCTGGCCTTTTGGGCATCGCGGCGGCGCCCGATTTCACTGAAGACCTTTTGCCCCAATCGCTAACGGAGGAGCATCTCCAGACAATCGAGGGCAGTGGGATTGTTGTTATTCCCAGCGACTATGAGAACCCTTACACAATCACCAAAGCACTTTTAGATGATGGTAACCACCATAGCGTATTGAACAAGGAGATTGCACTCGACTGCCCCGTTCGATTGCTCCATGGCTTGGAAGACTCATCTGTGCCATGGCAACGATCACTAACCCTACAGGAAAGACTGCGGTCAGATGATGTCGAGGTAACGCTTATCAAGGGCGGGGATCATAGGCTCAGCGGGGATCAGGACTTGAAGAAGTTACAAAACACTGCTGCCAGCCTTTTATCGAACTAGTGACTTTTGGCGTTAAATATTGCCGATAGGCCAGCACGGTAGTTGGGATAAGCAAGATCAACACCAAGCTCATCTTTGATCCTGGAATTATCCACCAAACGGTTGTCTTGCCAGAAACTCCTGGCGATGGGCGACATGGTTTTCACGGCCTCCTCAAATGCGACAAGGGCTGGGACCGAGGCACCCAGGAGGTTACAGGCAAAGGTTACCACATCAGCCTGGTAAGCCGGTTCATCATCGCACACGTTGTAGAATTGACCCGGGTTGGGCGCATTGATCGACGCTAAAAGCACGGTGGCGATATCGGCGGCATGGATGCGTGAAAATTTATGGCCGGGTTTATCGATTCGTTGGGCACGCCCAGACCTAACTTGATCTAGCGAACTTCGCCCGGATCCATAAATGCCGGCCAGCCGGAAAATATGGATAGGTAAGGCATAATTTGCATACAGATCAAGCCAGCTTGCCTCCGCGGCAACACGATAACGGGATCGACGATTTGTCGGGATAAGCGGAGATGCCTCAGTGACCCATGTGCCTGCGGTATCGCCATAAACACCCGTAGTCGATAAGTAACCAATCCATTTCAAATGTGCCGCCCCGGACAGAAGTTGATGATATCGAATCAGAACGGGGTCTCCAGCCTCTCCTGGTGGAACCGACAGGAGAACATGGCTCGCTTTAGAGAGATGACTGTCCAAAACGGCATCAAAATTGATAAATTTAATCCCGTTAGCCTCGGGAACATCCTCCGACCGGGTTGTAGCGCTAGCCGTCCATCCTTCGGCCAGCAGTAGCGGAACCAAATGGCGGGCCGAAAAGCCATATCCAAAGCAAAGCAAGTGTCCAGTCATAATTTCCAAATCGATATGGTAGTGCTGTTTTAACAGCGCCAATTCTTGCTAGATTTTATAAAACTCTCTTCAGCTCAATATACCCATCACTCTTTTTACAGGCTTATCACAATGACCCAACGCGCAGCAATTCTCGTGCTCTTTAGCGTAATCGCTGGGGGACTATATTCGGCCGGACCGAGTTATGCCAAGAAACACAATTTACAGTCAGAATATGCAGCTGCATGAGCCTTGCTCGATCCGATCCGGAAGAAGGATTTGAGAAAGCGAGCGCCCATCGCCAATTGGGGGACAATGTTTCGGACATGAGAGATATCGAGAAAGCCCTTGCTCTCGAGAAATTGCATCCCGAAGGACTTCTTGAGCGAAGCATCCTCAGACGATTGCAAAATAATGATAGCGGCGAACGCTTAGATTGGCTCGTAATGATAGAATTGGCGCCAGCCTCTGACGCGTCGAAATCCGCCCAAGCTAATCTGGAAAAAATGGATGGCAGCGGCTAGTAGGCTAAAAATCCAAATTGGAGTAATGTTTAGGCGCCGGTAGACCAGGAATAGCATCGGACAGAATGGGGCGCAGGCTCGGCCGGGATTTTATACGTGCATACCAATGTTTGGCAGATTTATGGTCACTCCAGGGCACGTCCCCGAGGTAATCCAGTGCCGATAGATGGGCCGCCGCTGCAATATCA
>CAXFCV010000096.1:0-3627 GCA_964000975.1 uncultured Rhodospirillaceae bacterium
CCATCGCGGAAGTGGGCGCGGTATTGATTGTGGGCGGTAACATTGCCGAGTTGACACGGGTGATGACAACGACGATCGCGTTGGAGACGAGCAAAGGTAATCTGGCTCTTGCCCTGGCACTCGGCATTGTCCTTGTAGTCGGCGCAATTGGGTTAAACGCTGCTGCATACACGTTGGGTGGCGTGTCTACCTATCGGCGGATATAGAAAGTTCCTGGTCATGTCTATGCTCCCGCTCATTCTCACAGACGTCTCGCTATGGCGTGATGGCAACACGCTAATCGACGGTGTGTCCGTAACATTTTCGCCGGGCACGAAAACTATCGTGCTAGGCCATAATGGCGCCGGTAAGAGCCTGTTGCTTAGGATCTGTCATGGATTAATGGGACCAGATTCAGGGTCGGTGGCGTGGGCGGAAAAGAGCCCCGAGGGGCACAGGCGGCAGGCTATGGTGTTCCAGAAACCCATCATGCTTCGACGCTCTGTACGGTCGAATGTGACCTATGGACTGAAGGTGAATGGGGTGCCTAAATTGCGCAGACAGGAAATCGCCGACATGAACCTAAAACGAGTCGGCCTGGCCGATATTGCGTCACGACCCGCCGCTGTCTTATCTGGAGGAGAACAACAGCGGCTCGCCTTGGCGCGGGCGTGGGCTTTGGCACCAGATGTTTTGTTTCTGGATGAGCCAACGGCAAACCTTGATCCAGCCGCGACCCAGTCCGTGGAGGAAATTGTGGAAGAAATACACGGTGGCGGTACTAAAATCATCATGACCACACACGATCTCTCCCAAGCGAGGCGACTTGCCGATGAGGTCGTCTTCATGCACCAAGGCAGGATGGCTGAGCACACGCCGGCTGACCAGTTCTTTGATGCTCCGGCCAGCGCAGAAGCGCGGGCCTACCTAAATGGAGAGCTGCGTTGGTGATGCGGACAGTAGGAATACTGTTTCTCACTGCGGCAATTCTTGGTATCGGGGGAAAGAGCGCCTCTGCTCAGTCTATGCCCTCCATTACGTTGGCATCGACTACTTCGACAGATAATTCTGGACTTTTCTCTCACATTCTACCGCTGTTTGAGGCGGCGAGCGGCATCTCGGTTCGTGTCGTAGCCGTTGGCACGGGCCAGGCTATCCGGTTGGCTGAACGAGGGGATGCTGATGTGCTCCTCGTCCATCACAGGCCGAGCGAGGAGAAGTTCGTGGCGCAGGGCTACGGCCTAAAGCGCTATAATCTCATGTTTAATGATTTTGTGATTGTCGGGCCGGCAGACGACCCGGCCGAAATCGCTGGGGCTTCAAAAGCAACTGGGGCATTCATGTTAATTTCAGAACGCCGTGCAGTTTTTGCATCACGCGGCGACAATAGCGGCACACATAAAATGGAGCTATCACTGTGGGAGAAGAATCAGGTGGACGTCTCTAAGGTAAGTGGCACCTGGTATCGAGAGGTCGGTGCCGGCATGGGGGCCACACTGAATATCGCGGCTGGAATGAGAGCATATACATTGGTTGATCGCGCAACCTGGATGAGTTTTAAGAATAAGGGTGCGCATAAAATATTGTTTCAGGGCGACCCGATCCTCTTCAACCAATACGGCGTCATTGCTGTCAGTCATCGTCGGCATCCTCACATAAAGGCGGATCTTGCGGATCAATTCATCAGATGGCTGATTTCCGACAAAGGTACACGGGCGATTCTAAATTTCACGATCGCGGGCCAGTCAGTTTTTACGCCCAACGCGTCCAAAATACCTCTACGTTGATTGAAAATAGGTTGGGGTAATTTGCCATAGACACTTGTCGGTGCATGCGCCATTATTTGTTTTGCAACGCAAAATATGGGGTGAGAATTTATAAATATGGGTAGTTTGGTTGATGGCGTCTGGGTGGAGGAAGATAACGTAAATAGCTCTTCCGGCTCGTTTGTGCGTCCGGAGAGTGTGTTCAGGCATTGGGTCACAAAGGACGGCGCGCCGGGACCTCATGGTGACGGCGGGTTTGAAGCCGAACCTGGACGCTATCATTTGTATGTTTCGCACAACTGTCCCTGGGCTTATCGTGCCGTATTGTTCCGGCGTCTCAAAGGTCTCGAAGACATAATTTCGATCGCTATTTCGGCGTCTTCGCGAAAAGACGAGGGCTGGACTTATGTGCCGGAGAAGGGCTGTATTCCCGATGCGGCCAACGGGGTGCAGTATCTTCACGAGGCCTATACCAAAGCTGATCCTCACTATACAGGCCGGGTAACAGTTCCAACGTTATGGGATAAGAAGCGGGGAACGGTCGTCAACAACGAATCATCTGAAATTATTCGCATGTTCAACAGTGCCTTCGACAATGTTGGTGCTTCGGGGCCAGACTATTATCCGGCTTTTCTCCAGGACGAAATTGATGCGGTAAACGAAGAGGTCTATAATTACATAAATAATGGTGTTTATCGATGTGGTTTCGCGGCGACCCAAGCGGCTTACGAGGAGGCCTTCAGCAAACTGTTTGACACCCTTGATGCAATGGAAGCTCGGCTGAGCCATCAGCGTTATTTGGTTGGAAACCAAATTACCGAGGCAGATTGGAGATTGTTTTCGACGCTGCTTAGGTTCGACATCGTTTATTACGGCCTTTTTAAGTGCAATAAAAAACACATCTACGAATATCCCAATCTGTGGAATTTCACGCTGGAGCTCTATCAACATCCTGGGGTCGCAGAGATCACAAATTTAGGCCACATCAAGCAGGGGTATTATGCGACGATGAAGCGTCTCGATGTCAAAGGGTTTGTGCCGCTGGGGCCCGATCTGGACTTTACCCAAGCCCATGACCGAGAGCGCTTCTCTAATAATTAATCATCAAAACTACGGAAAAAAATTTAATGAGTGACGTTATTGAGTTTCGAAAAGAGGGCGCAGTGGGCGTCATCACCATCAATAATCCGCCGGCCAACGCTTTAAGCTTCGCGGTCGTAAAAGGGCTTGCTGAGCACACCACGGCTTGTATGAATGATGAGACATGTGATGCCGTGATCGTGACGGGTGCCGGTAAGATGTTTGTCGCCGGTGCCGATATCCGCGAATTTAACATGACACGACCAGATGACGTCCCAGAGTTTCACGATTTGATGAAAGTCATTGAGGAGGGTTCAAAACCGATTGTGGCGGCGGTCAATGGGATCGCGTTTGGCGGCGGGCTGGAGCTTGCCATGGGTTGTCATTATCGGATCATCGCGCCGGGCGCACTTGTCGGCCAGCCCGAGGTTAAATTGGGAATTATCCCAGGTGCCGGAGGCACGCAGCGCCTACCACGTCTGGCTGGCGTTGAGACAGCGCTAGATATGATTGTCGGCGGCGAACCAGTGAGAGCGGAAAAAGCGGTAGAGCTGGGCATTGCCGATGAATTAGCGGGAGAAGACCTGTTGGCTCACGCGGTTGCATACGCGTTAGAGAAAGTGGCTGACGGGCCGCGCCCAACTGGCGGGATCACGAGCCGCTTAGGCGTCGTTGATCCGAAATATTTTGAAGAGTACAGGCTCAAAATCGCTGCCCAGACTCGGGGGCAGGAAGCGCCGCTTGAGTGCATTAATGCCGTTGAAGTCGCTGCGACCAAGCCGTTCCAAGAGGGTTTGGCTCA
>CAXFCV010000097.1:0-7653 GCA_964000975.1 uncultured Rhodospirillaceae bacterium
GCGGAAGAAATTATCCAAACCCGGCCAGACGCCGTCATGCTGCAGCAGTTCAGCAACCCCGCCAACCCCGAAATACATCGTCATACGACAGCGGAAGAAATCTGGAATGATACCAACGGCCAAGTCGATGTCCTCATCGCAGGAGTCGGTACTGGCGGCACTATAACCGGCGTCGCAGAGGTGCTTAAATCACGTAAACCAAACGTAAGGACAGTCGCGATCGAACCGGAAGATAGTTCCGTCATCTCTGGTGGTGTCCCGGGACCTCACAAAATTCAAGGGATTGGTGCAGGGTTTATTCCGCAGAATCTCGACACAGGATTGGTAGATGAAGTCATTCAGGTCGCCAACGAAACAGCCTTCGCGACTGCGCAGAAAGTGGCAGCTCTTGAGGGCTTGCCCGTGGGCATCTCCTCCGGTGCCGCAATTGCAGCTGCTTTAGAAATTGGCCAGCGCCCGGAAATGGTAGGTAAACTAATAGTCACCGTATTACCATCTTTCGCCGAACGGTATCTGTCGACCGCCTTATTTGACGGTCTGGCGAGCGCGAGTAATTAGACCCATGCTGCTGACAGACGACCAGCTTACGCGTTACGCCCGCCACATATTGTTGCCTGAGATCGGTGGCGCGGGACAAGCCAAAATTATGAGTGCCAAAGTGCTAGTGGTGGGGGCAGGTGGCCTTGGATCACCGGTTATTTTATATTTGGCGGCGGCGGGGGTCGGGACTATCGGGATTATCGATGACGATATCGTAGAACTGTCCAATCTTCAACGCCAGGTCGTTCATAGCACCAACCGGATAGGAATTACGAAGGCTGAGAGCGCCAAGGAGATGGTATCAGCGCTCAATCCGGACATCACCGTTACTGTGCATGCAGAACGTCTCACAGCAGAGAATGTCGGGGACATATTGTCAGGGTATGATTTTGTTGCCGATGGCAGCGATAATTTTGCCACCCGGTTTCTGATCAATGATGCCTGTTATTTTTTTGGAAAGATCCTCGTCTCTGCGGCCATTCTCCGGTTTGACGGACAACTGAGCACTTTCAAAGCCCATGGCCGGATGGACCAACATCAAGATCCGTGTTACCGATGCCTGTATCCTTCAACGCCGCCACGGAACACAGTACCCACCTGCGCCGAGGCCGGGGTGTTGGGGGCACTTTGCGGGGTGTTGGGCTCCCTTCAAGCAACGGAGATTATCAAAGAAATTACCGATGCAGGTGCCAGCATGTCTGGTGCCCTTCTCATCGTGGACGGTCTCCGCACCGAATTTCGCAAAGTAAAAATTAAACCAGATCCTGAGTGCGCCCTCTGCGGGCCACAGGCGACAATCACAGATTTGACATCGCACGGGAGACAGTCTCCGACGACGCCCCAAGCCGACTAGCGGACCATCACTCGCTTCGCCTGACGCCCAACTTTTCTCCCGCTACATCCGAGAGGAAAGTAGAAGTAAAAGGGCGCAGGTCAGACGCTGATCAATCGCCCGCCGTTCGCGAAATTGGATTATCGGCGTAACAGTTACAGAAGGGTCGACAACACCTTATCCGGTGGCGTGTGACCATCTACGAAGCTTTTGGCGTTGACGATCACTCTCTCTCCCATCGCGATACGGCCTTCTATAGTTGCCGATCCCAAATGTGGCAGGACAACAACGTTCTCCAAGTCAAAAAATTTGGAATTCACCGCTGGTTCGCCATCAAAGACATCTAATCCTGCACCGGCAATGGCGCCGGTCTTCAGTGCCTCGATGAGGGCCTCTTCGTCGACAAGACCACCCCGGGACGTGTTGATGACGATGGCGTGCTGTTGCAATAGGGTCAACCGGGCGGCACTCAAAATATTTACCGTTGAAGCCGTGTGTGGCGTATTGATTGAGATGATATCCATATGCCGCAGCATCTGATCTAGATCTTCCCAGTAAGTGGCTTCAAGGCAGGTTTCCAGATCTTCATGCACGCGATTGCGATTGTGATAATGAATGGCGATGCCGAAACCTCGGGCACGCTGCGCCACGGCACGGCCAATCCGCCCCATGCCAATAATGCCGAGCCGCTTACCGGCCACCCGATGGCCCATTAACTGCGTTGGGGTCCAACCTTTCCAGGCACCGGCGCGGATCATCCGTTCTCCCTCGCCCAATCTACGGGAGGTCATCAGGATCAATGCTATGGCAAGATCGGCCGTATCTTCTGTCAAAACGTCCGGGGTGTTGGAGACTTGAATACCTCGGGCTTCCGCGGCTTCCAAGTTAATGTGATTAACACCAACACCAAAATTTGCCATCAACTTGAGGTCCAAACCTGCCTCACCGATGACGCCTGCATCGATATTATCTGTAACGGTGGGGACCAGAATGTCGCAGCGCTGCACGGCGGCCGTCAGCTCATCCCGGGTCATCGGGTTATCGTCCAGATTCAGGTGTGTATCGAAAAGTTCCATGAGCCGAGTTTCCACTTGGTCCGGTAGCTTACGCGTGACAATCACTCTGGCCTTTTCTGACACACCATCCCCCCTCGTGTTTTATCTGTCTCGGTAATAATTCGGCCTTAGCAATCTGGTAAGGAATTGGCAAGGATTCAGGTTTAATGATCATACCATGAGGGGTGTAAAATTACTTTCGATTATGACAGCTGTGCTTGCATCCGGATTGTATTTATCGTCCTCGTCCATAACCGTCGCGCAATCCGTCACAAAATCAAGTGGGCTACCACTACCCCGGTTTGTGTCCTTAAGGGCGCCAGAGGTCAACATGCGGACAGGCCCGGGCGTACGATATCCCGTCGATTGGGTCTATACACGCCTAGGCATGCCGGTAGAAATCATTGCAGAGTTCGGTACCTGGCGTAAAATCCGAGATGTTCAGGGCACAGAGGGATGGGTCCATCAAAGTATGCTCACCGGAAACAGGACGCTTGCGGTCACGGGCCAAACCCGAACTCTACGCCAATACCCGGACAGTAAGTCTATGGCCGTGGCGCGCGTAGAACCAGGGTCTATTGGCAGAATTAAAACCTGTCCGGACGGTTCAGGCTGGTGCCAACTTGCCTTTGGCAAGTTTGACGGGTGGCTTCGCCGCGTTGAATTTTGGGGAGTTTATCCGTCCGAACGCATTAAATAAATTTGATGACAGCCGGCTCATTTGAGATCGCGACACAGCTCGTGGTGCACGGCGTCGGGAATTACTCCCGTATGGTGGTAATTTGAGTGACCAATTCTCAAGGTAACCCTGTTTTCCAGATTTAGGAAATCGGCTTTCTGTTTTGTCGTAAGAGGAAAGTGGAGAAACTGTACCGATGACGCCTTTCCGTCGGCTGTCGTGCGGTCCACGTCTTCCTCCGCTATTGCACGCACCGTTTCGGAACCAATTTCCAGAGTGACAGTTTCTTCAACACCGCCGAGGCCGGCAAGCACTCGTGCCCGTAGCTCAGCGTCTGGTATTTCAAACATTAGCGTTGCCACCAGTTCACTGCCTTTCGGAATTAGCGTATCGTAGGCTTCGATCTCGTCCGATATCTGATCTTGGCCACCTTTTTCAATGCGCAACATTTCGTGAATTTGGTACCATACGGTGTCGAAACATTCGAAATAAAAGGTGGCGTGGGGGCCTACAGACAAACGGCGGTTTTTCTTGATGTTAGCGATTTCTCTCCGGCGCTCATTCCGGATGGCTTCATAATCCGACAATTCCAGAATGTCCAAGTGGGTAATGTTTATTTTGGAAATCATATTAGGTCTCCACACCGTAGGCTTGAGCAAGAACCTGGATCGGATGATGCACGGCGGCCAGCTCTGGCGCCTTTCCGTCATCGGACAGTTTTTCCATGCCCTGCACCATATGATCCCTCGCCAAGGGGCATTCAGACACAACAAACCCATGGCCGGTCTCTGCGGCTTGGCGTGCAGCGGACCGGCCAACTTTAATGGCGACATCGAAATTTTCTTTCATCATGCCCCAAGACCCGCCATGACCGGAGCAGCGCTCGATAACCTTCACATCCGTGTCAGGAATCAGTCTCAGAAGCTCTGCGGCCTTTGGTCCCATGTTCTGGGCTCGCGCATGGCAGGCAAGATGTATAGTTACGCCGCCGACTATTTTCTTCAACTCACCGCTTAAGCCGTTTTCTTTCGCGATCTCGACGACATATTCAGAAATATCAAACACTGCGTTACTGAGTTTTTTGATATTTTCGTCTTCAGGTAGGATCAATGGCCATTCAAATTTCAGCATCAGGGCGCAGGACGGGGTCAAAGCAATGATGTCATAGCCCCTGTCAATCCAGGGGAGAAGGTCCGACGCGACTTTTTTGGCGCTCTCGGCGACCTGGCTGATATCGCCTTGCTCCAATTGCGGCATACCACAGCACCCTGGATAGACGGTCTTTGTCTCAACGCCGTTTATGGCCAGAACCTTTTGCGCAGCCTCGCCAATTCCAGGATTGTTATAGTTCACGAAGCAGGTAGCGTAGAGGACGGCCTTCCGGCCCGCCGATGGGGCGTCCGCAATAGCGGCTTCGCTCTCGCGATTGTCAAAAGTCTTGCCGTAAAATTTGGGAAGTTCTGCTTCCTTATGAACGCCGGCCGCCAACTCTAATAGGGTCCGCGTTGTCCCATTTTTCCGATCAGAGCTCCAGTTAGCGAGAGGGGCCACCGCGCCGGCAAGCTTTCCGTTCCGATCCGTTTTGGTCAACTGACGATGAACGTTCGGCACTTTGCCCTGTTTAAACTCCATCGCCCGGTAGCGCAGCATAAGATGGGGAAAGTCTAGATCAAACTCATGTGGCGGCACGTAGGGACACTTGGTTAGAAAACACATATCGCATAGCGTGCAGGCATCGACTACAGGTTTAAAACTCTTACTGTCCACGGTGTCCAATTCGCCGGACTCCGACTCATCAATCAGATCAAACAGCCGGGGAAACGAGTCGCATAGGTTGAAGCAGCGCCGGCACCCGTGGCAAATATCAAAAACCCTCCGGAGCTCAGCATCAACAGCATGCGGATCCGTAAAACTGTCTTCCTCCCAGGGAATATTGTGACGAGTTGGGGCTTCGAGGCTACCTTCTCTCATGGTTCGTTCTGCACTTTTTTCTGGTCTCACGGCTATCGGCCCGGCTTACCCGACGCTGCCCGAGGTTTCAAAAACACAAGAGGGACCCAATTATCAGATCCCCCGTGCATTTTTGCGGATACCCTGCGTTCCTTAGTCGAGAGAATCTAGAGCCTTTTGGAAGCGACCGGCGTGGGACTTTTCCGCTTTAGCGAGAGTTTCAAACCAATCAGCAATTTCATCGAAACCCTCATCACGGGCGGTTTTTGCCATGCCTGGATACATGTCTGTATACTCGTGGGTTTCACCGGCAACGGCCGCTCTCAGATTATCGGATGTCGTGCCGATTGGTTCGCCAGTAGCCGGATCTCCGGTTTCCTCAAGATACTCAAGATGACCATGTGCGTGACCCGTTTCCCCCTCTGCGGTGGAGCGGAAAACGGCTGAAACGTCGTTAAAACCCTCAACGTCTGCCTTTTGCGCAAAATAGAGATATCTGCGGTTTGCCTGGGATTCCCCGGCAAAGGCGTCTTTCAAGTTTTTTTCGGTAGAAGTTCCTTTAAGTGACGGCATTGTAATCTCCCTCAAGTAACGCGAAATGGGTATAGGTTAATGATCAGGATAGCGCACGCTATTGACCTTATATAAGGGAGCTCTCAAGAGTTTCAACAGTAATTATAATTATTCTAAAAAAAAGTACATCTACTTGAAAATAATAATTATTATTAATTTCGCTTAACTCGAACGATCACATCGATACCGGACACTTTTTTCCCTAATGGCGGTTCCGGTAATAGGCCGATCGCCACTTCCGCAGCGTCAATATCAGAGAGTTCTCCGGACTCCTCACAATAAAAATGATGATGATGCAACGTATTGGTGTCAAAATAAGACCGTCCCGAAACCACTATAATTTCTTTGAGCAATCCGGCATGAGTGAACTGATGGAGCGTGTTGTACACCGTAGCAAGGGACACACTTGCGCCCACCTCCTGTGATTCGCCATGCAACACTTCGGCGGTCACGTGGCGCGCTTTACCATTGAATAAAAGCTTAGCCAACGCCAAACGCTGACGCGTAGGACGCAGACCGGCAGAGCGGAGTTGCTCTAGGAAACGGGCGTAAGGTCTCTCTGCTTTCATTGGTTGGTTCATAACATTACGCCCCCCTAACAACAAGAATTAAGACGGTCTCAGTGGCGGATCCGCTGGTGGTGGGCACGAGGCAACGCCAACCGCTTATTAGCCGCTATCCCCGGATCCCGTGAGATATGGCAGTCCGACAACATTGTATCCGGAGTCCACGTGGTGGGTCTCGCCGGTAACGCCGCCAGAGAGATCACTCAGCAGGTAAAGCGCCGCACCCCCCAACTGGTCCAAGGTAACGGCCCGACGCAGCGGCGCATTTGCTTCGGCTTGGCGGAATATTTTTCGAGCACCCCCGATGGCACTGCCTGCCAGGGTCCGCATTGGTCCAGCGGAGAGCGCGTTTACACGTATATTTTCCGGACCAAGATCCGCCGCCAGATACCGGACACTGGCCTCCAGCGCGGCCTTGGCAACACCCATCACATTATAGCTCGGCATCACCCGCTCCGCGCCATAGAAACTTAGCGTGATCAGGCTACCGCCTTGGTCTGCCATCAACGGCCGGGCGAGCCGAGCAGTCTCTACAAAAGAAAAACAGGAAATACGTAGAGTGCGGCTGAAGTTAGCTGCCGATGTGTCCATATACCGACCCGTGAGTTCCTCTTTATCAGAGTATGCTAGGGAATGGACAATAAAATCCAGATTGCCCCAAGTCTTATTGATTGCATCGAATACGCTCGCTAGATCATCACGCTGTTCCACATCGCACGGCAGGACCAACAAAGAGCCGACGGAATCCGCCAAAGGCCGAACGCGTTTTTCAAACGCCTCTCCCTGATAGGTGAAGGCCAACTCGGCACCGCAATCGTGGAGAAAACGGCCAATGCCCCAGGCGATTGAACGTTCGTTAGCCACCCCAAGGATCAGGCCACGTTTGCCAGTCATTAGATTTGAAATTTCGGCCATATCCCAAGGGTTTCTAATTGAGCCCTTTAGGCGTCTACCCGTTTGAATACAAGACTAGCGTTAGTGCCGCCGAATCCGAAGCTGTTGGAAAGCACACAATTAATCTCCGCATTGTCCATGCGCTCTCGGACAACAGGCATGTCGACGGCCGCCGACTCAAGCTCCTCGATGTTCACGGACTCGCAAATGAAATTATTGTCCATCATAAGAAGCGAATAAATGGACTCTTGCACACCGGCGGCTCCCAAAGAATGGCCGGTCAGGGATTTGGTCGAGTTAAAATGAGGGATTCGGTTGCGGTCCTTAAACGCTTCCTTAATTGCATCGAGCTCTTTCACGTCTCCGACCGGCGTGCTAGTGCCGTGGGTGTTAATATAGTCTACTGGCTGATCCACCGTATCCATAGCTAATCGCATGCATCGCACGGCCCCCTCACCGGACGGCTGCACCATGTCGTAACCATCTGACGTCGCACCATACCCTGCGACTTCTGCATAAATCTTCGCGCCCCGAGCCTTAGCATGTTCATATTCCTCTACCACC
>CAXFCV010000098.1:0-2121 GCA_964000975.1 uncultured Rhodospirillaceae bacterium
CTGCAAAGTAATTTTTTGGGCATCTAATTCCGCCCGCCGGGCCTCCAATTCAGCTAGTTTTAGCCTTGCTTGCCTTTGATCTATGAGAGCGATCATGCTATTTTCATTTATACGTTGTCCTTGGGATACGGGAATTTCTCTCACCCAGCCAGCAACCCGGCTTGAAACAGCGATAAGGTCCGTAGTTATGCGGGCGTCATCCTCCAAGACGTGACTGGTACGGTGCTTCAACCATCCAGTCCCCCAAAAAATCGCTCCACCGCCCACTAAAATAAGTAGAACAAGTTGTATTATCTTCTTGCTACTCACGCGCCCACTCCTGTTCCAGTCGCTGATTTTTTGTCGTGGATCAATGCATTTGTCTTAATGCGGTCGAATATTTTTATGCATAATGCCAGCTCATCCTTATCGAGATCTTGAAGGAGTGATGCGCGCACAGCATCCAGACCAGTTTCGATCTGCTGCATTTTAGTTTTACCCACACTAGTAAGGCTCACTAATTTTGCACGCCGGTCTGCCCTGGAGACCTCGCGGCGTATTAGGCCTGATCCTTCTAAGGTGTCGAGAAGATGAACGAGGCTCGGCCCCTCTATGCCAATATCCACCGCCAGATCTTTCTGACCGATTTGACCTCCCGCCCGTCCAACAAAGAAGAGGGTCCGCCAGGTTGCCAGCGAGAACTGCAACGGCCGCAATTCATCATCAATCACCCGGCGCCAACGGTGTGCCAGGTCCAGGAGTGATAGACCGAATGTGAGTTGATCCTTCGGCGTAGCCTTTGCCATCCCCGTTTCTCCATACTATCCTAGAAATCTATTTATTAGGTTTCTATTGAAATAGCCAGGGTGTGCAATCTCTCTCATTGGGTGGCAAGGAATATTTAGGGCTTTTGGATTGAGGAATTGGATTTGAATGGGATGAGCAGAGCAGGAAAAAATGGACGTTATTTTGAGCTAATTATTTTAGTGTATTTGTTAGCGTTCCGAGGCCGTCCGCTTCGACCTCGACCTGATCGCCGGACATCATAAATACCTGAGGATCCCGCCCAAATCCGACACCTGCTGGGGAACCAGTGGTAATCAGGTCCCCCGGTTTAAATTGATACCACTGAGAAAAATAGGAAATCAGTTCTGGAATTTTGAAAATCATATCATCCGTATTGGTGGACTGCATTACGGCTCCGTTCAGACGAGTTTCCATATGGAGCACATGAGGGTCCGGTATTTCGTCTTTGGTGGTGAGAAAAGGTCCACAGGGGGTGAAACCCGGCAGTTGTTTCCCGTGTATGTTCCGCTCCCACGCAAGGATCGCCGGGAAGCTCCCTTCCGCGTTGAAGACGTCTCCCACCCAATCCCGGGCCGAGACATCGTTTGCCAAGGTGTAGCCTGCGACATAATCCATGGCCTCGTCCGCCGTGACATTATGGCAGGTGGCGCCCATGACTACCGTTAACTCGCCCTCATAGTCTATCATGTTCGGACAGTGCGGTGGGATATGGATGTTTTTGCCCGACCCGGTGAGAGTGGCGCGTGCCTTATGGAAGGCGGTTGGATGTTTGGGCACCGGCGTGCCTGCCATTTCCTCTAGGTGTTTCCAATAGTTAAGACCAACCGACAAGATGAGATTTGGATTGGGAACGGGGGCCAGAAGGGAGACCTCCTCCAATGGTTCGGCTTTGCCACTATTTGACGTGAGATAGTCTGCGATAGTCGTCAGTCCATCCAGTCCGACATTCAATATGTCCCGCACGGAGCTGGGAAGGCCACTCTCACCGGCGTCGGCCAAATTCAGCACCCGGCCATCTTCCGTCAGCACCCCGGGGGCTGACCCCGGTTGGGTATCAATCGTGAGTAGCTTCATACAATTTTCCTTTGTCGAAGTTGCTCACCACTGACGGAAAGATGACGTGTCAGCTGAGCGGCTATGCCAGGCGAAAATGAGGCGCCACCTCCGTCGCAAACATCTCTAGGTTCTTAACAGTAAGGCTATGTGGCAATGTGCCAAACTGAAGAGTGCAAACCAGATGTTCCAGGTTGGTTTTTTCCTGGCACTCCTCCAAGATTTCCCGGACAGTGTTGGGAGAGCCGCAGATGAACATGCGGGTCTCCATGAGCCGCTTCA
>CAXFCV010000099.1:0-2229 GCA_964000975.1 uncultured Rhodospirillaceae bacterium
CCATAACCTGCCGTTTTGGGGTCTGCATGTCCGCCTAGATGAATACGAGGCGCATCATGCTTCCCGGCTCGATATGACCTATGATGCCTGTTCGGTGCCACGGAGTGCCGTTGACGTCGCGTCTAAACTTTTTAATCCATCATCCGATCCCCACCAACTCTTTTTTGGCGTTGGCGAGGCGTTATCGCACATCCGCTATTTGGAGACTGATGGTAAAATCTCTGCGATGGAAGGCGAGAACGGGGTGACGCTCTTCAGGCAGGCGGCTTAGCGAGCTTCAGGGCAAGTCCGTTAGAGCAGTCACTGGGCCTTGATCCAGGCGTAGAGGGTGCCTCCGAGATGACGTGTATTTTAAGATACTATTTTTTTAGATCCTTAAGCGCGAGAGCAGACCTCTTCGCATAAGGGAGGGCCAACTGCTGCTGCTGGCATGCTTGATTGAAGAGTGCAGATAAAAGCCCCCCTCTTTTTGATTATCTCTAGGGCACAGGTAGGGAAAATGAATGGAGCCCGAAATAACGCCGGTTTTTTCGCGGTCAGGCCGCTCCCGCTGGTCAATGAATAACGCAACTCCCGCATCCAATCTTTTAAGGGCTTCGTTAGCTCGCAATGTTCTCTCCTCAATCTATGGCGCAACATCCTTGCGCCCGACCTCCAGATTTTCGGGAACCGCGACGTCCATCATTCTTGGATTAGGAAGGTTAAGATTGTTCATGATGTCTGCGTATTCCCCGGCAGGAGAGAATTGAAGGCGGGGTTGAATGCCCGTTCTTCCCCGAGGCTGCTGACCGTTTCCCCCTCTGCCACGCGCATCGACACAACATCGACTTCAGAAGCCACCCCCGTGACCGAGACTCAACTCGTGCGGTCGCGCAGTTCGCTGAGGCCGGTGATGTGATCCGCGTGCACATGGGTGTCCGGGGCTTTTACCAAATCGAGGTTAAGTTCCTCCATTAATTGGAGGCAGCGATTGACATTTTTCATCACGGGACCGATGATCAAAGCCTCACCACGCGGCCTAATTTTTTCTCAGTCAAGGGGTGTTTCGAATTCCCGTTCATACAGATGGTCCAAGGTTTCCAGAACCTTCCGGGTCTTGTGATCTGCGAGTCGGTAATACACCGATTGCGCTGACTTTCTTGTCGTCACCAGTCGGTCTCTGCGAAGACGGCCCAGGTGCTGCGACAGTGCTGATTGCCCTAGGCCCGTCACTTGCTCAAGTTCCTTAACCGAGTAATCGCGGTCCGCCAGTTTGGTGAGAACCAGGAGCCGGTGCTTGTTGGCCATCGCCTTCAATAGCGCAGTGGCCGGCTCCACTGAGTCGTCCAACAGCCCAAACGTGCGTCTCAAAATTATATTCATGATCTAATTCAGTGGCGCTCTAAAAGCCATTGTTTGATTTATATTTTGCAACAATGATACCCGGAGTAGCCTATTATGTGTCAAGCTGAACGATTAAACTGAGCAGTGCAGAGTGTTTAGGGGGTATGACAAATCGTGTGATGATCCGAAATGGTGTTAAGGCAAGGCCACCTTGGTATGACCACCGTCGCGCCGGGCTAGTTTGAGGAGGAGAGACGGTGACGACCATGTTTTACAGTCATGAAATATGTATTGGCCACAAACCAGGAGTAGGCCATCCCGAGTCACCTGAGCGTCTCCAGTCGATTTATTCAGTCCTGTCGGGCGTCAAATTCCGGGCTTTGCAGAGAAAAATGGCGCCCAAAGCTGATCCTGCTATTACGCACCTCATGCATGACCCGTTCTATGTTGAGCGTATTCTGTCGGCTGTGCCGACCGAGGGATATGTCTCCCTGGATCCCGATACGACGCTCTCTCCGGCGTCGGGTGATGCTGCTTTGCGAGCCGTGGGTGGGCTTTGTGAGGCGGTTGATTTTGTAATGACGGGCGGGGCTGATAACGCCTTTTGTGCGCTCCGGCCGCCCGGCCATCATGCCGAACGCGCCCGTGCAATGGGATTTTGCCTGTTTAACAATGTCGCCATTGCCGCACGGCACGCTCAACTGGTGCATGGCGCTGGAAAAGTTGCTGTCATTGATTTCGACGTACACCACGGCAATGGCACCCAACATATGTTCGAGTCGGAGACAACCCTGTTTTACGGTTCCAGCCATCAGTATCCGGCCTATCCCGGTACAGGGTCAGCATCCGAAACCGGTGTTGGAAATATTTTCAATGTACCGCTTGCGCCTGGCGCCGGCTCGATCG
>CAXFCV010000100.1:0-1797 GCA_964000975.1 uncultured Rhodospirillaceae bacterium
CGAATAAATGTTGTGGACTTCTTCAACCCGATGCGGTGGTTAGCTAGCTGAATTTAAGCTGGGTGTTCCGAACAGACTTTCCATTTCACGCCTTAGCTTGTAGGCGTTCAGTGTGGTATCTATCTCTGCATCTTTCCATGTGAGGGGCTGATCCTTGGCAACGTCTCGTGTAAGTTTCAAGTCGTGAGCCAGGCCGAGAGGTAAATAACCGTTGGCGAGTGAGACATTCGAAGGTGCCAATTTGCCAAACACGGTGTAACCGCCCTCACCATCAAGCAATTCGCCGGCATTTAAATGGCGTTTGGCGGTTGCAACGACGTCCGCATTGAAGCAATTGGCGGCACCGGTAGGTTCTCTCCGGATGCCGACGGAAGCCACCGACATGCCCAACTCGAGGCCGATCATATGCCAGCGTTTATATAAGCTCATGTAGCGCCCACCCGGGTCGGTGACGACCTTGTACTCCTCAAAACAATTTTTCACGTACTCTGTATCAGCCTCGATGCAGACCCAGACTCCCTTGCGGATGTCATAAGGTATTTTTTTGCCTTCCGGCGTAAGGCTGGAGATTACTTCTACAAGCCCCTTCGCCTCAAGCACACCTCCCTCAGACCTAGGTCTCATAAGGGAGGGAATGTCATCGATAGAGCCCGGGGGGAACGATAAACCATTGCTGGGTGCAGAGAGCCCTGTCGCATTTGCTATGGCAGTACTTTCTATAGCAGGCTTGGAGCCGTCTAAGAAAGAATTAAACATTTTGGGATTTAGAGCCCCCCGCTTTGCTTGCTCTGGTGAGAGCCCCCAGTGCTTCCAGACAGTTTCAGGAGTTGATTCCCGATATTCAGGCAACCAAATGTGGCCGCGGCCGGCCGCAGAAATGGGGAAGCCGCAGGTTCGGGCCCAGTCCACCAGTTCACAGACTAATGCAGGCTGGTCACCATAAGCCATAGAGTAAATAACACCGGCCTCTAGCGCACGATGGGCCAGAAGAGGTCCGCAGAAGGCTTCCGCCTCTACTGTGACGTTGATTACATGCTTGCCTTGTCCGAAAGCCGCCAAACAGTGGTCAACGGCTGCGATCGGATGGCCTGTACATTCTACAATGATATCGATGCCTGGGTGTTTGACTAATGCGTGAAAATCTTGACTCAGGTATGTGGTGCCTTGTTTTAGCGCGATGTCCAGACTTGTTGCTTCGTACCGTTCTGATTGCCAGCCGATGCGCTTAAAACTTTGCCTGGCGTTGTCGACGGAGAGGTCAACAACGCCCACAACATGAACACCTGGAGTACGAACCGCCTGAGCTAGATACATTGACCCAAATTTACCCGCACCCACGAGGCCTATGCGCAAAGGACTGCCAGATTTTTCACGCTCTCTGAGCTTAGTGAAAAGGGCCATGTCTATTCTCCATTTTTATGAAAATTAAAGCATTATCTAAGGTGCGGGCAGCCAAGTTCCAAATAACTGAAACGGTTAGTTTTTTGACTTGCGAAATAGCCCTCACTTGCCTGTTTTCTGTCTTCGTGCTGTGTTTGGGTTCTGTTTGTACCTTGGGAGGGAATGCCATGCCTCAGATCACACGTCAACTTGCTAATTTTGCGGCAGATTACACCTATGACGATCTGCCCGCGGATGTTATCGAGCGCACAAAGCTTTTGATCTTTGATATCACGGGAGTGATGGTGCGGGCTCGTCATGATGCTGAGTCCACGTCAAGCATGATCTCGGCTGTTGAAAGATTGGGGCTGGCCTCGGGGAGTTGTTCCGTCTTAGGCGACGAAAGAGGCTATTCGC
>CAXFCV010000101.1:0-10168 GCA_964000975.1 uncultured Rhodospirillaceae bacterium
AACTTGTTTTTAAAATGCTTAGCACGGGCAGCCGTGACAGTCTGTGGTCGGAGAAGGCTTCCCACATGGTCGGCGCGAAAGGGCGGCATGGCGGTCATCTTGGCTCTCCTCCTGATGGATATTCATGTTGGTATTGGGCATCAAATGTTGGGGTATCATCGTCCTCAATCAACCGGGCTAGCGCAATACCGGAATTCCTTTTCGCGATTTGGTCGGTGAGACGGCGCAAACCCGTCCAGAAATATGGAATATGCTCAGCTAGAAACGGTTTCAAAGTCCTCTGCATAGGTTCGGAGGGTGCGGACAATAGCCTCCCGCTGCTCTTGGGTTGAAATCGCAAGCATTCTAACCAAAAGCGTCCGGAACCGGTCAATCGACGCCTTCGAAAACGCCTGATGGTTCGGATCGGTGACCTCGTGGCTACGCAGCAGGAGCCTATTCAGGTAGGTCGTCAGCTCCGCTTCGACCGGCTGGGTCTTCAGAAACACTAAAAAAGCCTTCTGACGCCGTGTCCAGTTGCGCAAGCGGATACCCGAGTCATTTAGCGTCGCGCGCGCATGCGCTTCAAGCAGCGTCACTTGCCCATCAGCAAGGTCCCCGAAAAAACGACCAAAATTCGATTTCAGCCGATCGAGACGGTCCGCGTATCGTGCGTCTTCCGGTTCCGAAAGCGCCTCGAGGCGCTCTTGCCGCCGTGCCGCCATTTTCTCTTCCATAAAAGCAATGTCATCACTCGTCATATGCCGGACTAAGACTATTGATGCGCGCGGTGTTAGACCCTCCACGGTTTTCTCAATCAGAGATCGGCCCTCCGCTATTGCCCTGGTAATGTCATCGGCACCATATTGACCCACTGCCAGCGTATCCGCCATATCGGTCAGATAGGCCGCATAATTGGGCAACATGCTTGTGCGGTGCCAGGCGACCATTTCCGACACCTGCTGGCTTAGGAATAAGTCCTCTTCTCTGTTAAGATCGAGAAAATAGGCAATTTCATCTCGGATAAATTCGCCCGCAAACGTGTAGATAAGCCGGGTGCTGGAGCAAGCCGCTAGGATGGCAATCAGCACCACAACGATGGGTATTTTCTTGAATAGGGTGCGAGAGAATATCACGGTCGTGAGGTCCTTGATAGCTCTGTGATGATCCATACGACAGGCCTTTGCGAGAAATATGCCGGCTCTGCTGGCAATCGGGCTACGCGTCCGCCTCTGCCAACACCACCGGCACACCGGGCACCTGTTTGGAGGCACGGATGGTCAGCGCGGATTTAACATTCGCCACATTGGGCGCGGCTGTAAGCTTTTCCGTAACGAAACCTTGGTAAGTTTCCCAGTCTGGGGCCACGATTTTCAGCAAGAAATCAGTCTCACCAGCGAGCATGTAGCACTCACGCACTTCCGGCCAGCTGTTGATTAGGGTTTCAAAGGCGACAAGATCGGGTTCTGCCTGGCTGTGTAGACCAACTTGAGCAAAGACGGTGACATTGTAGCCCAGACTAGCGGGCGCCAGATCGGCATGGTAGGCGCGGATATACCCAGCCTCTTCCAATGCGCGGACACGCCTTAAACACGGTGGCGCCGAAATACCCACTCGGCGAGCTAGTTCTACATTGGTTATACGGCCATCGGTTTGCAAATCGTGCAGGATTTTGAGATCAATTTCGTCTAGTTTCACTCGGGGGGTCAGATCTGGGTTCACGCCTAAATTCCTGCTAGAAAAGAAGCCATACGGGTCCGTCTTAGATTAGATATTATTACAACCCAGAACTGACCTGCGCAATAATATTTCAATATAAGCACCGCATTTTGGTGAGTATTTTGCATATAGAGAGTTTTAAACTTATCTAAGGATGAATTTAAGAATTTGTTGTGAAGTATCACCAGAGGCACCCTTGCAGCAAGACCGGGAGGTTCTTATGGTGGGTAACCTCGGCAATCATCTGGCCCGCAGAGTGGCATGTAAAAGACACAAAAGGACCCATCATGGCGCAACAACATAGTAGAGTTCTCATCCTTGGTTCAGGAGCAGCGGGGCTCACGGCGGCCATTTATACCGCCCGCGCGGGCTTAAAACCTGTCCTGATCCACGGCATGCAGCCGGGCGGTCAGATGACAATCACGACCGATGTGGAGAATTATCCGGGATTTGCCGACGTAATACAGGGCCCCTGGCTGATGGAACAAATGCAGGCTCAGGCAGAAAGTGTCGGCACACAGATGATCGCAGATATGATTGTAGATGCGGACCTTGCGTCGCGTCCCTTTACTCTCACCGGCGACTCCGGCGACACTTATTCCTGTGACGCGCTCATAATTAGCACAGGAGCTCAGGCAAAATGGCTCGGATTAGAGAGTGAACGAGCTTTCCAGGGCTTTGGCGTCTCGGCCTGTGCCACTTGCGACGGTTTCTTTTTCCGTGAAAAAGTAGTGGCGGTCGTGGGCGGCGGGAATACTGCAGTGGAGGAGGCGCTCTACCTAACCAACCATGCCACCAAAGTCATGCTAATTCACCGGCGCGATGAGTTACGGGCCGAGAAGATGTTGCAAACCCGCCTTCTAAATCATGAGAAAATTGAGGTCCTGTGGGAAAGTGTTCTAGAAGAGGTCTCCGGAAACACGGACGGACCAATGCCGGAAGTCACCGGTATTAGTGTAAAAAACATCAAAACGGATGAAACTCAGAAGATACCGGTCGACGGGGTGTTCATCGCCATCGGTCATTCGCCCAACACGGAGTTATTCATAGACCAGCTAAAGATGGACAGCGACGGTTACTTGATTACCAATCCGGACAGCACGTCAACAGAGATTCCGGGTGTTTATGCTGCGGGAGATGTCCAGGACCACGTGTTCCGTCAGGCCGTGACTGCAGCGGGAACGGGCTGCATGGCGGCCTTAGAAGTAGAAAAATTCCTAGCGGAGCAGGAGTCAGACGGTCTTCAAGCGGCAGAATAAAACGACGTTCGACTGCCATTAAACAAACCCCTGGCATTCGAACTTGGATCGGCTATATATAGCCGATATGGGATTCGGCCATGGATTGGGATAAATTACGCATTTTTCACGCAGTCGCCGACGCTGGTAGTTTTACCCACGCCGGCGAAACCCTCAACCTGAGCCAATCGGCCGTCAGCCGCCAGATTAGTTCCCTAGAGCAAAGTCTGGAAGTACCGCTGTTCCACCGCCATGCGCGAGGCCTCATTTTAACGGAACAAGGCGAGGACCTTTATTTAACGGCTCACGACGTATTTCATCAATTATCCATGGCAGAGGCCCGTCTGACCGAGAACAAGGAACGTCCCAAAGGACCATTACGTATTACAACAACCGTGGGGTTCGGCTCGGTATGGCTCACCCCGCGCATCAAAGAATTCATGGATCTTTATCCGGAAGTCGAGGTCTCCCTTATCCTGGTCTATGACGATCTGGACTTGGCCATGAGGGAAGCCGATGTAGCCATAAGGCTTACCCCGCCGCGTCAACCTGACCTCATTCAGCGCCATTTGATGAGCCTGCATCACGATGTTTATGCTTCGCCAGACTACCTCAAAGATAACGGAATGCCGCAAACACCGGAAGAACTAGACAATCACAAGATCGTAACGTTCGGCGACCAGGTAGGCGACCAGACCGAGTTGCTTCCATCGCTCAATTTCCTGATCAATGCCGGTCGCGGGACCCAAGGTCCGCGTCAACCGGTTCTTAAAGTGAACAATGTTTATGGAATTTACCGCGCTGTCTTATCTGGCGTGGGTATCGGTGCGTTGCCAAATTATTTTCTTGAGGGTTCGTCCAGCCTCGTGCGTATTTTACCCGAATTGCATAGCCCAGAAACAGAAATCTATTTTGTGTATCCAGAGGAACTAAGGCAGTCCGCAAGAATTGCCGTCTTCAGGGATTTCCTGGTGCGTAAGATTCTTGAGTCTCGAAAATAAAATCGCTACACCACGAGGCAAAAAGACGCGTGTTCATAAGAAGTTTTATAGGTATGCGTTGAACACATATCGGCTTTCTAATAATCTCATTGGATTTTGCACTGCAAAAGACCTAATATCATAGCAGATGATGGATGGCATCATCTCTTTCGGGCCGAGGTTCGAAAGAAGGGTCTTACGACCCTACGTCTCCCAGACGTGAAGCCTCCCTGTTAAACTTGCCAGGAAACTCCGGTTTCCTGGCTATTTTTTTGTCGGATATTCAAAAATGTGCTTTATTTATCGGCTTACAGAAAAGTAGTTTTCTCACGAAAATGCCGGGTCGTTCGCCAAAACCCGGCGGCAGATGGTAGGGCCAAACATCAAACGGGTGTAATAGGAGATCGGATCATGCCGGCGGAGACCCCAGACAGACCACGACCCCGCGCCAATTATCCCCTCGCCCGGCAGGCAGGTGATTTCATCTTTGTATCAGGCACCTCTGCCCGGAGGCCGGATAACAGCTTTTCCGGAGCCGAGGCGGATATCATGGGCACGGCGACACTAGACATCCGAGCACAGACTCGGGGCGTGTTGGAGAACATGCGCATGCAGCTCACAGATCTCGGCGCCGATCTCACGGATCTCGTCGACGTCACCTGTTATCTGGTCAGCATGAATGATTTCGGAGGCTTCAACGAGATCTATAACAGCTATTTTGACGCTGCCACCGGGCCAACGCGCACCACGGTTGCCGTTCATCAGCTACCACATCCGCATATTCTTGTGGAAATCAAGGGAATGGCCTTAAAACCGTTAGTATCGGCCGGCGACGTCTAAAGTTTCGCGTCTCTCAGGATAAACCAACTCGTCTCCAAAGAGACCTGCTTCCCCCATCAGAGGCACGACGGCGTCCAGGGCTTACTTCATCTGGCGGCGCTGGTCAGATGGAATGATGCTCGCCAATTCAGACCCCGTCATAATCCAGATCATCAAGGAGTTGGATAACGTCCAAATTGCGGCTCAGCATCAGCGTGAGACTCTCATCCAGTGAATGATAAGGCCTCAGAAAAAACCAAACCGCAACGCGCCGGATTGCACGAGAGCCACCCTCAGCGAGCCGTTACCGGATTACTGAGGACGCCAAGACCTTCCACTTCCATTTTGATCTCGTCACCAGGCGACAAATACTCGCCTAGGAAGAAACCCACGCCTGCACAGGTGCCAGTGGCGATCACATCGCCGGGACGAAGTGTCATTTGCCGGGATAAATGAGCAACCTGCTCGACCACACTGAACACCATCTCTGCGCTACCAGAGTCCTGTTTCAGGGCTCCATTGATCCATGTCTGGCAGGTCAGGTTTTGAATATCTTCAATCTCTGACGAAGGCGTGATCCAGGGCCCCATGGGTGCAGAGGTCTCGAAGCTTTTATGTTCGAACCAGTCAGTGCCAAAGGGCCAATCCTCCCGGCGCACGTGATCTCGGGCAGACAGGTCATTTACAATGGTATATCCGGCGACATAATCGAGTGCCTCGGCCTCGCTAACATTTGCAGCCTCCTTGCCGATGACTACGCCTATCTCAATTTCCCAATCAAATTTCTCCGAGTGATTCATGGGCAATCGGATAGCCTCCCCGGTGCCAACAATTACGGAGCTCGACTTGATAAAAAAATAAGGTGCAACCTCTTCTTTCTTAATCGGATTGCCCATTTCAGCCGCATGATCAAAATAGTTCGCCGCGGCACAGTAAATGCTCCCAGGATTCTGAATTGGTTGGCGAAGCACTATCTGTTCCAAAGGCGTCGCCCGGGACCCTGGGCTGTTAGAAATCTGGCTCAACAGGCGTTGGGCCTTTTCCCAGTCGACCAACAGATCGTCGATCGAACGATAGGCGTCCTCAGTCGGCGCATGAACGGCCATTTCCGAGCGAAGATCAAAAACGCTGCCATCTACTAAGATGCCAGGAACTGTGGCGCTGTCTTTCTCAAAGGACAACAGTCGATAAGATGCCATGATGGGCCCCCTTTTGGTAAATTAAACTACCCGTGTTACCCGGCTTTGGCCCCGCAAGCAATCACCTCATCTGTCTCCCCGCCGCTAAATTTTTTAGACCGGTAAGGAGCCGATTTAACAGCATCGTAACATTGATTAGGTATCAGGGTTAATTGGCCCAGTATCAGTTTGCCAGCACTAGCATGTGCGCTTGGACCTCGCCACAGCTCTCTCGGACTGAGATTACGCCAAAGCTCAAAACTTATGAATGAAGGGACTATCGGCACGTCCTAATTTGCTGCGTGTCGAAATCTTAATTACGTGGCTACACATAGGCCTAAGCTGATCAGCATTGATCAAACCTCCTACTCTTCGTAGGTAACAGGATCGTTGCCCGCTCAAGCATTCGGGCGATCAGGCTCTTCTAGTCCAAAATCAAGGATCAATGAGACTGTTTTGCTAAGCGCTGATATTTGAGAGGCACGCGAATTGGTTAACTTGACGCCGGTTCCTCTTAAACAATCTGTGATTGGATCGGCTGCCGCCAGGAGCACCCGCCAGATGTTCATCCAAATTTTAGCAAAAGCAGGCCACTTTATACCAAGGCTTCAGCTGCGCGCTGGATGCGCTGGCAGGCGTCTTCCAATAGGGCAGTGCCGGTGGCATAGGAAATCCGGAAAAATGGCGAGAGACCAAAGGCCTCACCAAATACAACGGCGACGCCTTCCGCCTCTAAGAGATACACCGCTACATCACCATCCGTTTGCAGCACCGTGCCACTAGGCGTGGTCTTTCCAATGAGTCCCTCGCATTTGGGATAGACATAAAAGGCGCCTTCTGGCGTCAAGCAGTCAATGCCATCAGCTTGATTGATCATGGAGACCACAAGATTACGCCGCTCCATGAAAGTCCTATTTCGGGCCGCCAGGAAGTCCAGGGGACCATTGAGGGCAGCAATTGCGGCGGCCTGAGAGATTGAACTCGTGTGCGACGTGCTCTGGCTCTGGATCTTGTTCATAGCCTTAGTAAGCTCGACCGGAGCAGCGGAGTAACCCACGCGCCAGCCTGTCATCGAAAAAGCCTTGGACACGCCGTTGAGAGTGGCTGTACGCTCCTTTAAGCTTGGCTCAATCTCTGCAATTGTAGAAAACGTAAATCCGTCGTAGACAATATGTTCATATATATCGTCTGTCATCACCCACACGTGTTCGTACCGTATGAGCACGTCTGCGAGGGCTCTCAATTCAGCGCGAGTATACGCCGCGCCGGTTGGGTTTGATGGCGAGTTTAAAATTACCCATCTGGTCTTGGACGTGATCGCCGCCTCTAATTCCTCCGGTTTCATTTTAAAGCCATTATCTGCCGAACATTGCACGATTACTGGCGTTCCTTCGGCCAACAGCACGATATCTGGATAGGACACCCAATAGGGCGCAGGTATTACAACCTCATCGCCTTCTTGAACGGACGCCATCATAGCGTTGTAAATATTTTGTTTGCCACCACATGCCACTTGAATCTCATCCGGCGTGTAGCTGAGCCCGTTTTCCCGTTCAAACTTCGCGCAAACGGCTTCCCGCAGTTGGATAGTTCCGGGCACATCTGTATATTTCGTGTAACCGTCTGCCATCGCCTTGGCAGCAGCGTCCTTTATATGTTCCGGGGTATCAAAGTCCGGCTCACCGGCGCCCAAGCCGATAACATCTACGCCGGCCGCTTTCAACTCGCGGGCCCTAGCCGAGACAGCCATAGTAGGGGACGGCGCAATCCGATCCAAACGTGACGCTGTAATCGCCATTATCAGGGACTTTCGGTTGATATATCACACAAGCTGCGAGGGAGGTTTAGTCATGTTTTGAGCGGGACGCAAGGGAGATCTCATGTTCAAAATAACGTTCATAATCTTGCGGTAACCAAGTCTGTCACGAAATATATGCGCCATTGCCTTTAACACCCGAATCGGTGTGGAATACAGGGAAGTTGTAAATAAAAAGTGACAGCCATGAAATTCTTTATCGACACAGCGGATCTTGACGAGATCATGGCGCTTACTGAGACCGGTATGGTCGATGGGGTTACAACAAACCCATCGCTGATTGCCAGGTCGGGTAGACCGTTATTGGAAGTAATTGCCGAAATATGCCAGGCGGTTACAGGACCGGTGAGCGCCGAGGTCACCGCCACCGACGCCTCCACCATGGTCAAAGAAGGCCGAAAACTTGCAGCCATTGCCGAGAATGTAGCGGTAAAGGTTCCGTTAACCGAACACGGACTCAGGGCCTGCTCGACACTTTCCGATGAAGGCACCATGGTCAACGTAACTCTCTGTTTTTCTGCCACTCAGGCCATCCTGGCAGCAAAAGCGGGAGCAACCTTTGTGTCCCCCTTTGTGGGCCGACTGGATGATTTGGGTCAGGACGGGCTTGGCCTCATAGAAGATATTTGCGACATCTACGCCAATTATACAAACTTTAAGACAGAAGTCCTGGTGGCCTCGGTACGCGGCCCGCAACATGTGGTCGACGCTGCCAAGATGGGGGCCGATATTGTTACCATCCCGCCCAACGCTTTACGCCAATTGTTTCAACATCCTCTCACCGATAAGGGCCTGAAATCATTCCTTAGCGATTGGGCCGAAACAGGACAATCGATTCTTTAAAGGAGAGTTGAGATGGCTAGAGACGCCACCGCGCTCAATCAACCCAACCCGATCACCGAAGATCAAGTCGAGGACTTTTTGCGAAATCACGCCGATTTCTTAATCCAGCATCCCGCGCTGTTGGATGTAATGACACCTCCCATGCGCTGGTCGGGCGATAAGGTTGTTGACATGCAATCATTCATGCTCGACCGCCTGAGAGACGAGCAGGTTGATCTGAAGGATGCCGCAAACCTGCTCATCAGCACAACACGCGCCAATATGATGATCCAAACGCGAACCCATGCCGCTGCCATAGCTCTTTTGGGGGCAGAAGACCTGGAGAGTCTCATCCACACCACGTGCTTTGAGTTGCCGCTTCTGCTGGATGTGGATGCCATCTCACTATGTTTTGAAACGGGCGACACGGGGCATCCCGGTCTTGGCAGCATGGATATCCACTGGTTTGCACCGGGCACTATCGATACGGTTCTAGGCAGTAAAGAGGACTATGCAAAACTTCTGGAATATACGAGCGACGACGGCTCGGTTTTTGGGGAAGCCGCCGGCATTGTTCAGTCTGCCGCACTTGCTCGCATTGGTCCCGGCGACACACTTCCCGCGGGCTTACTAGCACTTGGCTCACGCACACGGGGGGCCTTCCACGGCGGCCAAGGAACAGATCTATTAATTTTCCTTACCCGGGTGCTGGAAAACTGTCTATTGAGGTATTTGCCAGCGGACTGAGACATCGGATCAAGAGGTGACAATGGTGAAAGCCATCGAATTTACCGTTGAGCCAGCGCTATTAAAGACCATTGGCGCCTGGCGCACCTGGCTCTCGGTCGAGCGTAATTGTTCAGATCATACATTGGACGGCTACGGGCGGGACCTCTCAACATTTCTTAAATTTCTTCTTGGTCATCTGGGCTATCGGCCGGGATTGCGGGACCTGGAACAGTTAAAATCAGCCGACTTCCGGTCCTATCTTGCCAAAAGAAATATGGGGGGACTTTCGAAATCCTCCACGGCGCGGGCAGTGTCGACGCTTCGGAATTTTTTCCGCTACCTGGACAAGGAGGACATCCTCCAGAATGCCGCAATCGGCTCCTTGCGCACACCCAAACTCCCCCAGTCCCTCCCGAAACCGCTTAGTGCCAAAGACGCGAAAGCCGCGCTCAAAACCTTTGGTGAGATCCACGATACACCCTGGATTGCCGACCGGGATATTGCCTTGATGACCCTGCTCTATGGCTGCGGACTCCGAATCAGTGAGGCGCTTAATCTAAATGTCGGTGATATTCCGGCAGATGGCGCCTTGGTGATAACAGGTAAGGGCAATAAACAACGTTTAGTACCAGTCCTACCGGTGGTGATCGCAGCAGTTGAACATTCCCTCACTACCCGCCCCTTCGGCCATCGTCAGGGAGACCCTTTGTTTGTGGGGGCGCGCGGCAAACGTTTGAACCCAGGGGTGGTCCAGCGCCAGATGCGTAAAGTCCGGACCCTAATGGGCTTGGCCAATACAGCTACGCCACATGCTCTCCGCCATAGCTTTGCGACACATCTCCTAGCTGGTGGCGGCGACCTGCGCACCATCCAAGAGCTTTTAGGCCA
>CAXFCV010000102.1:0-6410 GCA_964000975.1 uncultured Rhodospirillaceae bacterium
ATGTTGCCGTTTTCCTCCACGACATCGCCAAAGGCCGGGGGGGCGATCATTCCGAAATTGGCGCTGGGCTCGCGCTTGAACTTTGTCCGCGCTTCGGTTTATCCGGAGAAGAGACCGAGACCGTATCCTGGCTCGTACGCGAACACTTGACGATGAGCGACACGGCATTTAAGCGCGATGTAGAAGATCCACAGACCATCAAAGGGTTTTTGAAAATAGTAAAATCGGTGGAACGCCTCCGGCTGCTGACTGTCCTGACTTGCGCCGATATTAGAGCTGTTGGACCATCCACCTGGACCAATTGGAAGTCTGGCTTGCTCAGGGGTCTCTATCTCCGGACCATCGAGGCGCTGTCCGCAGATATGGTGACGGAAAACCGGACGCAACGGATTGCGTTGGCGAAGGAGAGGCTTAGGGATGCTCTCATAGCTTGGCCGGTAGCTGACATCGACGCCCATATGGCCATGGGATATCCGGGCTATTGGCTGAGCTATGACCATGACACTCTTGTGCGGCACGCAAATATTGTGCGCAAAGCTAGAGCGAAACGACGCAGCCTGCTAATCGAGTCCCGGGTGGATGATGAATTTGAGTATTCAGAGATAACCATCTATGCGCCGGATCATCCGGGCATCTTCTCAGAGATGGCCGGCGCGATGGCATTATCCGGCGTCACAATCGTTGATGCTAAAATCGCCACGATGTCCAACGGGATGGTGCTGGACAGCTTTGCAGTTCTGGACGCACAAGAGCGCGCCGTGACCCGACCGGAAAAATTGAAACGTATCTATCAAAGAATAGAAAATGTGTTCGCCGGTAAACTTCAGATCAAGCAAGAATTGGAGACTGCGCGACAAGGAGCTCTGTCTCGTCGGGAGGAGCCGTTCTCGGTCGCATCTCGGGTCATCATCGACAATAAATTAAGTGCGACGAATACCATAATCGAAGTCAACGGCCGCGATCGGGTGGGGTTTCTATACGACGTAACCTCCGTCCTAACCGGTCTCGGCCTTAAGATTTCAAGTGCCCACATCACGACCTTTGGCGAGGAAGTAGTGGACACGTTTTACGTGAAGGACATATTTGGCTTGAAAGTAACCCACGACAGTAAAATCGAAAAAATCAGAGAGGCCCTTATGGAAGCAGTGGCGTCCAAAAAGGAATCGTTTTCGCCAGATTTACTAACAGAGCTAGCCCAAGGGCAGGCGGATCCTAAGCGCGTGAAGGAACACGCTTCGTAGCTACCTGCCGGGCGAAGCCCCGCTACGGGGCAGCAAAATAAAAAAGCGCCCGGGCTGTTTCATTTTTCCGGCTCCGTTCCGCGCCCGGTCTCCGGCCCCCCAAAAAAAGTCTCCTCGTACGACACCCTTTATGGCGCCGCCCGTGTCCTGGGCGATTACGAGGCGCCGCAGCGGTGAGCCAGGCACTAGAGGATCAGTGGTATCCAGCCATAAAGGCGCGCCGAGGGGAATATAGCGACGGTCCACAGCCAGACTGTGACCAGACGTGAGGGGCACGCCTTGCGCACCAATAGGGCCTTCGCCTTCAATAACGCGAAAGAACACATAAGACGGGTTTTTATTCATAACGGCCTGAGCTTCAGCCGGATTGGCTGCCAACCAGGCACGAATAGTCTGCAAAGATACATTTTCCATCTTTAGTGCGCCGCGGGCCACTAACTCTCGACCGATTGCAAAATACGGCTGTCCATTTTTGCCGGCATATCCGACCCGTAAAATTTTTCCGCTGGGCAGATGGACCAGTCCAGAACCTTGGATCTGCAGAAAGAACGCATCCACAGGATCATCTACCCAGACAATCTCTAGGCCTTTTCCGCTCAGTGCGCCGCTTTCGATCTCCGCCCTTTCGGCATAGGGCACGAGCGTATTAGCCCTCAGGCGGCCGGTAATCTGTTGGCCCTTTAGTCCTTTCTTGAAATCTCCCAGCTGGACTGTCACCAAATCATTAGGTTTTTTATACAGAGGCACAGAATAACGACGCGTTTTTTTTAGAGACCCTCTCAAGAGGGGTTCGAAATATCCTGTAAAGAGGCCGTTTGGATTTCCCCGGTCAGTCACCTGATAGGCTGAAAACCAATTTTCAAAAAATCTTCGCGCCGAACCCGGAGCAACGTTTCGCCCGAGTTTGGACGCCATCCCGCAAACGCTCTGCCAATGATGGGCCTTTCCCGCAATAGCGGCCCCCGGAAGCATCATACGGGATGGCGGCTCTTTATTGATCCGAGTGCAAGACAACAAGAAGGCTCGAAGCGCTTTAGTCTCACGACCATCACCCCAACCGGGTAACGAACGAAGGGAAACAGGGTAAAAGGAAGCTACCGGATCTTGAGCTGGCGCGCGCCCACTTTCAGGGCTTGCCGCAGGACCAAGAACCGAGGAAAACTGCGCGCACCCAGCCAACGCACCCAACGTAAAAATGAAAATATAGATACCGACAATGCGGCAGCTAGTCGAGGCTACGAGTCGCCACCAAAACCCAATTTGGGTCCACGGTCTGAGTATTCCGGGCAAACGTCCATATATCGGTGATTTCCGAAACATGATCTGGATCCCCATCCATCACCTCGCCTTTCGAGTTGCGGGTTACATTAATTTGTTCAGACACAATCTTTACTGTTACGTGCGCGGAAGTCCCATCCATAAGGGCCTCAATAGGTTCAGCAGAGGCGATCCGTATCAGCGTGTTTTCAAGCGTCTCACCAGCATTCTCCCGGCTCATGATCGCAGACAGAAAATTGCCATAAACCGCTTCACTGAGGAGGGATTCCAGAAGTTCCCTGTCCCCCTCCGCAAAGGCCTGTACGATCATCTCAAAAGCCGCGCGAGCGCCGGCAATAAACTCTGTTCGGTCGAAATCCGGGGCCGCGATCTGGATTTGGGTAAACCCAGCATCAAGGGGAGTTTCTTTGGGGGCCGGTTCCGACTCATTCGCTTCGTCAGCCACCAAGGGAGCCGTCTCCACCTGTTCAGGCAAGGGAATAACTTTGTCATCACGTTGTGGCGCCCTGCTGCTACCAATTCCGTCCTCCGGACGCCCATGATCCCTGTGGCGCCCCAAGACACTGCGCAATCTAAGGATCAGGAACGCCGCAATCATCGCGAAAAGCACGATGTCGATAAACTGGAAGCTTTCTCCCATGTGTTTTCCGATTTCCCAACTTTCCAATACTTACGGGCACTCAACGCCCGTAACATTGCACATTAGCCCTAAGCCCGCTATCGGTCCAGTCACAGCTTGAGTAAAAATGATTTTAGGCCGGCCAAGCTAACTGGCGAACTACAACAGAACTCAATAGAGTGTAGATAGATCGTTTACCTCTATCTCACAAGCGGTGTATCCAAGATATTTCCCCTCGGGGCTGAAACGTATTTCATAACACAGAAGGCTGGATTGACATGGGCTACATTCTTTGTGCGCTTTTCATCGGTGTTCCGATTTTAGAGATCAGTGTGTTCATATCTGTCGGGGAAGAAATCGGTCTGAACTGGACATTGGCGATCGTTATCCTAACAGCTGTGACCGGTACGTGGATGATGAAACGCCAAGGCTTGAAAACCCTATTCCGCCTACAGAGCCAACTTAATCAAGGCCAGCTCCCCCTGCGCGAGGTCTTTGACGGGTTTTGCCTGCTTCTCGCGGGCGCATTCCTGTTGACACCAGGCTTCGTTACGGATGGTGTAGGGTTCTTACTCCTCATATCGCCCTTCCGGAGCCTGATTCGGGCCATTATCGGCCGGGTGGTTAACGCCCGCGGAAAATTTTATGGTCCAAGTACGGACAATATGGGCAATCTTCGTGAACCTTTTAGCAAGGATATAACGCGTAATGTAGATGGGCCTGTCATTGATGGCGAATTCAAAGACCTCACAGGACAAGATAAGACAGAGAAACCAAAAACAGACCCGGACTGCGTTGTGCGGCGCATTGATAAGTGATAGGCAATTCCGCAGACCAGCCGCTAGGTTTATGGCATTAAGGAATAAAAAATGGCAAACGACGAATTAGACGACATTGTTCCGGCGGAGAGATTCACACCGGAGCCCGACAGCGGAAACGATAATGCAGATGCCCCACCTCTGATGATCAATGGTCAATATGTAAAAGACCTATCTTTCGAGGCGCCCAACGCGCCGGAAGTTTTCACGCTAATGCAAGGCGAGGTGCCAACGATCCAAGTCGACATTGATGTAGAAGCAGAACCCAAGGGTGATAATCTCTACGAAGTGGCCCTGACCGTTCGGGCCGAAGCAAAACTAAAGGACGAACTCGCTTATCTGTGCGAAATTGAATATGCAGGTTTGTTCACCGCTAACGTGCCAGAAGATCATCTAGGCCCGGTGCTATTGATCGAATGTCCGTTGATCGTCTTCCCATTCCTTCGGCGTATTATTTCGGATGTAACTGGAGACGGCGGTTTTGCGCCACTGATGCTGGCGCCCATCGACTTTGCCGCTCTTTATCAACAGCGGATGATGGCTGCACAGGACGCTAAGAAATCCGAGGGAAATAGCGATCAATTGGACAACTAACACGCACTGGTTTCGGAAAACTGATAGCGGGAATATGATATGGCGGATGACAGGCTGATTTGGACCTCAAAATTACACCATTTGTGTCTTACAACAGGCCAGATGCAAGAAATGGTTGCGTGGTACCGAGACGCAATGGGCCTTACGCCAGAAAACACTAGCGAAGGCATGACATGGATGAAAGGCAGCCAGCGGAACTTGCTACTTCAGGATGGCGAGGCGGGAAAAGTAGCGTTTATTGGGCTATCCGTTGCGAACACGGACCACCTTGAGCGTTTGCGCACTCATATTGAAGCAAACAACATTCTAGCTGACCCGTTTACATCGCCGTTGTTTCAAGACGGTAGCTTCGCCATTTCTGATCCGGACGGACACCGGGTACTCTTTGGTCTGCCAAAAAATTCTCTGGGCGCCCTCGACCCGAGACCTGGGTGTCTGCAGCATGTCGTATTTGCCACCACCGACTTGGACCGTATCGTCTCATTTTACACAGAAAAACTCGGCTGTAAGATTTCCGATATTGTTCGCGAAGAAGACACCGGGGACCGGACAGCCTGTTTTCTCCGCTGTGATGAGATGCACCATACCCTCGCTTTTTTCCGCGCCCCGGCAATAAAGCTCGATCATTTCGCCCATGAAGCGAGCTGCTGGAACGATATTCGAGACTGGGGCGATCACTTTGCGTCTCACCATGTAGAAATTGTATGGGGCGCCGGCCGCCACGGCGCAGGAAATAATTTATTTATCTTTGTACGGGACCCCGATGAGAATAATGTAGAGATATCTGCCGAGCTAGAAACGCTCAATTATGAGCAAGAGCCACGGTATTGGCCCCATAACAACCGGGCCCTAAACCTCTGGGGACATGCCTGGCTGCGCTCTTAGAAAGCGTCCAGGGATGCCAATATATCTGGCATTATTTTGTAGATTTGAAAACTGATTGCGGGCACCGATCCTGACTCCATAAAGCTGCTACGCGTCAGCGGTCCGATAATGCGCAAGGTTATTTGCGGCTCGCCGGATGCCGACATCGGACGGCACGCCTGATCCACCAGAAATCCATGGCCGGTCGGATGAGGAGTGGCAGCCCCCGTGCTTACCAGTTGCGCTATGACAGGATTCTCGCTTTCAGCCGGAACCGTACTTGGCCCGGTGCAATTGATTATTGCGCCATAGGTTTTTTCCCAGGTGCCGCCCTGACCTCGTGGGAGGCAGGTAACAGAGATGCCCCCGTCCGCAGACCGGCGAGCTGCCGTGACCCTGGCAGCTGAAATGGTTAAGCGTCCGGACTCTTGTTGCGTTTCCAAGACGGCTTGGATCTGAGGGGCGATCCGGAAACGCCGGGTTTCATACCAAGATTTTAGATGGCGGCGAAACCGTTGCTGCTCGTCGAGTGGCAAGTCGGGCCATAAGACCCGAGCAGCGTCTCGGAGATCATCAAACGCACCATGCCACGTTTTACCCTCTGCCGCCCGTTCTGCAATATCAGTTCGCAAACATTCAAGAATTTCCGACACGTTGGCGAGGGCGCCATGCTTTTTTACGAACCGTGGGGGGATATGAAGAAAACGCTCCCACATAGACTCTCCGTCCGGTATCGGGTTTTGATTCGTTGGCAGCAAGCCACTGCGCGACACCGCATCAATATGCCCTGTATGTCCCTGCGCTGCCAATGCGGTAATCACATCCGCAGCGGTCAAGCCGGTCCCCAGAACGAGGATTGGCTTATCCGGCGCCAGTGCCGCCAAACGATCCGACTCCCAAGGATCGGCCAAGAATTCGGGATGCCGGTACATATCACCTTGAAACAGTTTCGGGACAGCAGGACTCGCGTTACTTGTGGTGAGCACCGCGAGGCGG
>CAXFCV010000103.1:0-7403 GCA_964000975.1 uncultured Rhodospirillaceae bacterium
CGGTCGATGACCGTAGGCGGGTCAGCCCTGCGTTTGGCCGCAGACGAGATTATTGCGAAAGGTAAAAAGATCGCAGGCCACCTGTTGGAAGCGGGAGAGTCCGACATCGAATTTAAGGATGGCGCGTTTTCGGTCGCGGGCACTGACAAAAGCATCGACATCATTGAAGTCGCGAAAATGTCCTACACTCCGATGATGTGGCCGTCTCATCTTGGAATGGGCCTGGATGGAACTGGTATCTTCGACCCGGGTACTGGCAATTTTCCGAACGGATGCCAGATCGCTGAAGTGGAGGTAGATCCTGACACCGGGAAGGTCTCCCTTGTCGATATGACCATCGTTGGTGATGTTGGAAACGTCATTAACCCTCTGTTGCTGGAGGGACAAATTCACGGCGGTATCACCCAAGGCGTGGGACAGGCTTTATTTGAGAATATTGTCTATGAGAACGAGTCGGGCCAGTTGTTGTCGGCATCCTTCCAGGATTATACCATGCCGCGGGCGGACGATGTGCCACTATTTAACGCCTCATCTCATCCGGTGCCAACAGGCACCAATCCTCTAGGTGTGAAAGGGGCAGGAGAAACCGGTACCGTCGGGGCGCCTCCGGCTGTCGTAAATGCCATTGTGGACGCTCTGTCCTCCGCAGGTGTTACGGACATCGAAATGCCGGCCACCGCGGAACGCGTCTGGCGTGCCCTTCAAGACGCAGCGTAGGCTTACGGAATGGCCAAACGGGGATTGTTATCACCCGATCGCATTATAACCAGGGGCCAGGTAGAAAAGGATTAATTGTGGTTTATCTCCCCAATTTCCCTCCTATTCATTTTGACTTCGGTGCCATTAAGGAACTTGGTCCGGAATTGGAAAAAAGAGACATAACTAAACCTCTTTTTTTGACTGACCAGGGGCTGGTAGAACATGGCGTATTTCAGCAGGTCACTAGTGTCCTGCCCGCGGGCCAGGAATGGGCTGTTTTTGATAATATCCCTGAAAACCCGACTATAGACGGCGTTGAACTGGCGCTTGCGGTATACAAGTCGGAAGCGTGTGACGGTATCGTGGCTATCGGAGGCGGGTCCGTACTGGATTCTGGGAAAGCACTGCGTGTTGTGGCTGTACAGGGTGGTGAGGTCATCGATTATCTCAAACATCCGGGAAAAATTGGTTCAAATGTCTCCCCTTATATCACCATACCAACCACGGCGGGCACGGGTGCCGAAATCACCTTCGGGGGTGGCATTCATCCCGAGAAGAATAGCCCGGCTATGGGAATTCGTAGTCCCCTCGTAAAACCTGATTTGGCGATCTGTGACCCTGCATTGACTTATACGCTGCCACCGAGGCTAACCGCTGCTACGGGCATGGATGCAGTTACTCACTGTGTTGAGGGGTATTTGTCCATCAATGAGAATGCGCCCACAGAGGCGATTGCTCTAGATGGCATTTACCGTGCGGTGAGCTATATTGATCGCGCGGTAGCGGACGGGTCGGATAAAGAAGCCCGCTATAATATGGCCATGGCGGCGTTGGAGGGCGGGATGGCGATCTATATGGGATTGGGACCAATCCATTCTCTTTCTATGGCCTTTGGGGACAGTCCCCTGCACCATGGCACGTTGGTCACGGTTTCCATGCCGGCAATTATGCGCTTCTACGACGGCAGAGTTAATAGCAAACTAGATAGCATCGCCCATGCCATGGGTCTGCAAGGGGGACACGGGGTCGGAGAGCGAATAGCCAAACGCACTGAAGAGATAAATAACCGGCTCAGTCTGCCGTCCGGAGTGCGGGAGATGGGGTACGAAAAGAATGATTTGGATGCGATGGTCGACGAGGCGTTCAACAGCCATTTCAATCTGGCGGCACCGGTATGCCCGACCCGAGACGAATACCGTCAAATCGTCATTGATGTTCTCGGGAATTGACCAATGCCCGATCTTAAATTTGATTTTATCATTGTGGGGGCTGGGTCTGCGGGATGCGTCCTTGCCAACCGTCTGAGTGAAAATCCCTCCCACCGAGTATTGATCCTGGAGGCCGGCAAGAGAGATAACAATTGGCTTATCCACATTCCCATGGGTGTGGCCAAAATCTGGAATCAGGACCGCTTTAACTGGTCCTATCAATCAGATCCCGAGCCTCACATGGAAAACCGTAAACTCTACCATCCAAGAGGTAAGGTCTTGGGTGGATCATCGGCCATCAATATGATGGCGTATGTGCGTGGCAACCGTGGAGACTACGATCGCTGGGCTCAAATGGGGTTGACGGACTGGAGCTACGAGCGGGTCCTGCCGTATTTTCGGAAGGCAGAGGCCTTTATTAAGGGAGCCGATGACTTCCATGGCGAAGATGGACCGCTGAAGACCCAGCCGAACCCGTCCACAGATCCGCTAATGGCGGCTTATTTCGAAGCAGGTAAGGCCGCCGGGCTGCCCGTGACAGATGACTTTAACGGGGCTGAGCAGGAGGGCTTGGCTCGCATGCAGTTTAACATCGGGAACGGGCGGCGGCAAAGTGCTGCGGTCGCTTTTCTGCATCCGGTGCTCAAGCGGCCTAATCTAACACTTGTGACCGAAGCCAACGTGAACCGGATTGACTTTGATGGCACTAAGGCCACAGGTATCACTTATTCGCAGGGCGTGCGGGCGATCACGGCAACCGCGGCGAGGGAGGTCATACTAGCGTCTGGCGCGTTTAATTCGCCGCAATTGCTCATGCGCTCGGGCGTGGGCCCGGTGGCGCATCTTAGGGAGGCGGGGATCCGCGTGGTGGCTGACCGCGAAAATGTGGGCGGTAACCTCCAAGACCATCCCAGTGTAGCGATCGAGTTTAAACGTAAACGCCGGTCTGATTTTCACCGGGAACTGCGTCTCGATCGTTTGAGTTTCAACATGCTGCGGGCGCTTTTTAAGAAAGATGGCCCCGCCACCATGCCATTGGGTTTTGGCACGGGTTTTGTCAAAAGCGCGCCGGAGATTGCGCTGCCGGATATTCAGTTGTTCTTTCGGTTATTCTCTGTGCACGCTCGTGAATGGTTTCCCATGATTAAACCTGCTGGAATGGATGGCCTGGGTTTTCTGGCATGCCACCTCCGACCCGAAAGCCGGGGGACGGTCCGGCTTGATCCGCAAAATCTGAATGGTCCGCCGCGCATCCTGAACAATCTTCTCTCCACCGACTATGACCGGCGCGCCATGCGGTTCAGTTTTAAACTGATGCGTACCCTCGCGGGCGCGGGGTCGTTAGACAGAGACATCGGGGAAGAGACCCTCCCTGGCCCGGACGTTCAAGGCGATGATGAGATTGATGCCTTTATTCGCCAAAGCGCAGTCACCGTATATCATCCGGTGGGGACCTGCCGCATGGGTATTGACGAGGCGTCGGTGTTGGATCCGGACTTAAAGGTAAGGGGCTGTCAAAATCTCCGGGTAGTCGACGCGTCGGTTATGCCGGATATAGTTGGTGGTAACTTGAATGCCCCCGTCATGATGATTGCTGATAAGGCGTCTGACATCATTCTCGGTCGGGACCAACTGCCGGAAGCGGCCCTTTAATCGGGTTTCTAGAAAGAATTAGTCTGTGCAGTTAGCCGGTGGTGCCAACAGACTCAATCTCTAACAGTCCTTTTTTCTGCTCATTCCCATGCGTTATCTTGTGAGAGATCCGATTGTTTCGATGGATTGTTGACAGGGAGGTACGAGGGCCAATGGAATTGGTCTCACATGCCCGCCCGACGGCCAAGGCCCTTTTGGCTTGCAGAGATGGGGCGCGATGGCGCCGCAGGTCGTGTTTGCTCCGCGGGGCATCGATAGCGGGGTTCCCAGACTTCCCACTGAAAGGCCGTCGCCTCAATATCTGGGGGAAACAGAAATGCCGTAGCGGTGTCAAGGTTAGTTAGAACTCAGATGATATGGCAATATTGGGCGATACCCTCATCTTTGCGGTGGAGACGGGAGCTAGGATGGCTCGTTTTCAATTCTGAGACGACGGTATTTTTGGCGTCGCCAAATCCCCCGAATCAAGGCCACGGTTGGTTACCGCGACCAGGATCTGGCCGATTGAAGAGGATTCGAGTCCATAGGTAATGTCGGGGCCAAGGCCGCCTTTCCGCCAACTATCAGGTATCATGCTGATCCCCTTTTTGGCAGGCTAATAAACCCTGCTGGTACCGCTATAGCCGACCTCATACAGGGCTGATGTTGCGGGGCCGCACTGTCTCAGGCCATCCTCTAAACGCTCATGATGCTGGGTTTCAGCGGTTTCCCGGGGGTGAAATTCCGGTCGCCCGTGTAAAGCGCCGTTGTACATGGGAGGGACGGGGCCCGACAAACTGACCAATAACAAGGAGCGTGGGCGTGCCGTCGTCACATTGTGTCAATTAGGTCGCATACCCGGCGCACCAATGCTTCATCTTTTGCTGAATCTTAGGGATGTACCATGACGCCAGGATAGCAATCCCGCCCTTCTGAAACAAACTGACTTTGAGCCGCATGCGAGATTGCCCTAGGGCCCAATTCTTTGAAGCCGGGCCCCGTTTTTTTTGAGCCATGTTCGAGCCCGCTCCGTTTCAACGTCAAAATGTCCAACTGTTTTCCAGAATGAAGGGCTATGGTTCATATGCACAAGATGCGACACTTCGTGCGCGATGACATAATTTAAAACCCAGTTCGGTGTCAGGATCAGGCGCCAACAAAATGATAAATTTCCAGTGTCGGAGCATGACCCCCAGCGCGACCGGGTGTTGCGCACAGAGATTTTTCCGATTTGTCTTCCCAGTTGACCGGCCATGAGTTTCGCTCTTGGGGTAATGACAACCTTAGTATGGCCCTTGAGCCAATCAAATACGCGGCGTTGTAAGTGTTCGGCCCGACCCGAGACGATCAAGTCGCTCCCATCGAGTTGAACGCCGGATCGCTCCTTCGGTGCGTGACGAATCGTTATGGGGGTGTCTAAGAGGGATAGGACATGTCCGTCATAAAACATTTGCCGGGCTGGCCGGTCTTGAATTTTATCGTAAAGCCATGCCGCACTCTTTTGGGCGAGCGAAACCGCCTCTTTCCTCGTTGCCCCTGATGGGACCGTTAGGACGCCCCCCTCCGAGATTTGATCCAGGCGTAAAATAAGCCGCTGTGCCCGTGCGCTCCACTTTATCCGGACGGGTATGCTTACACCATCATAGAGGATTTCAAAAACGTCCGCCATTAAAGGGTGTCGTCCCCGCTCGTGTCTGCCGGCCAGCACACTATGTGATTCTCTAGCCCGCCCGCCTGATTTTCAGGGACAGCTCGGCCTTGCACAGATGCATTGGCCCGATGAACGGTGTTTGGGTCCTCGGATACCAACGGATGCCACCAGGCAAGATCCTTACCCTCATTTACTAGACGGTAGGCACAGGTTGGCGGCAGCCATTTAATACCTGTCAAGTTTGTGGCTGTCAGCTCGACGCAATCGGGTACACGGAATGTGCGTTCGACATAATTGGTGCAGCGGCAAGTTCCGATGTCTAACAAAGCGCAAGCGACGTTGGTATGAAATATCTCATCGGTATCTTCATCCTCGAGTTTGTGCAGACAGCATTTTCCGCACCCATCGCAGAGAGATTCCCATTCATTCGGAGACAGTTCAGCAAGGGACTTTTTTTTCCAGAAAGGAAGAACACTCATGGTAATTTCTTAACATATACCGTGCCCTGGCGGCAGCGAAATTTTAGTTCCGTCCTGATCAGAGATGCTGACGTATCTTGGCGGCGAATTCTTCAGGTGTTGAGCCATTACTGAAGAAGGTCTTGAATTCGCCGTTTGGGCCCATCATGAAGGATATGGAGGTGTGATCCATCAGATAATCATCGCGATCCTGGCCCTCTGTAATTCTTCTTTGTGCAAAGATGCGGTATGCCCGCTGGACGGCCGCGACCTGTTTTGTGGTGCCGGTCAGACCGACGATGCGGTGATCAAAATGCTGGAGATACCCCCTCAACACATCAGGCGTATCGCGGAGCGGGTCCACGCTGATGAACAGCGGTTGAATTTTATTTGCGTCGGCGCCCAGTAATACCATCGCCCGGGATAGGTTATTGAGGGTCAGGGGACACACGTCTGGACAGTTGGTGAAGCCGAAAAATACAAAGATGTTTTTCCCCCGGTAATCAGTTTCCGTTACGGTGTTGCCGTCCTGGCTGATTAAGGTGAATCGTCCTCCAATCGATGGCGGTTTGCTCCCTTTGATCTCCCAACCGCCCTTGTCCACCACGGTAACGCCAGACGCGCCCGCCGTATTTTTGGGAGATGCAAAAAAACGGAGGCTGACGCCGGTGCCAATGATCAAGATGGCAAGAATCAGATAGAAGTATACGCGGTGTTGGGGCATGAGGAAGCACCTGGTAATATTTTGTTTGTCCGTCTTCTCATAGCGCCCGAAGGGTTTCTTCATCAAGACGTAAAAATTACGACCAGATAACGGTGGACAAAATTCAGAACTGTGACCGCCTACATTTGAACAATTGACGTAAGTACCGCACCTGAGCATGCTGGACTCATGTTCTTGTTTGGCATCTCTGGTTCGGCCGGCGGTTTTGACCCGCTGATTTTGCTTGTCTTTGCGTTGGTCGTCGAGGCTGTTTTTGGCCGGTTTCCAGCTTTAACACGCGGGCCGGGGGCGCCGTTTGAGCTGGTCGCCGCCTTTGTGCGCTGGTGTGACCGTAAGCTTAATAGGGAGGGACGCTCATCAGGGGATCGGGCGGCGCGGGGCGCCATTGTTGCGCTATTCATTATTTTGACGGCAGGTGCGGTTGGTTGGGGGATAGCTTGGCTCACACAAAATATTGAGTTGTTCTGGATATTAGAGACCCTCATGATATCATTTTCGATAGATCAGCGGGGTACATACACCAGCGTGCAAAAATGCGGCCGCGCGCTCCGGGACGAAGATTTGCCTCAAGCCCGTAAGCATCTCGCAAGGATTTCGCGCCAGTCCGTGAAAAGCATGGACCTTCATCACCTGGCCCGGACTGGTTTGGAGGCCTCGGCTGCTGCGATCGCCCGAGGAGTGGCGGGGCCTGTCTTTTGGTATGTATTGTTTGGTCTGCCCGGACTGATGGTATTCCGGGGTATGGATATGATGGCCGAGTTGGTGGGCCATCAGACGGATCGGCATAGGTCGTTTGGTTTCACCGCAGCACGCTTTAACGATATTTTGCTGTTCGTTCCAGCTCGACTGGCAGGGCTTTATACGGTACTCGGGTCGCTTCTGGTTCCTACCGCCAAACCCATCCTTGCCGCAAAAATTATGCTGCGGGATGCTGGGAAACATCACTCCCCCAATTTGGGTTGGCCCTTGGGGGCGATGGCAGGCGCCCTTAATTTGACTCTGGCGGGACCGCGGAAACTGAGCGCGGACAC
>CAXFCV010000104.1:0-16013 GCA_964000975.1 uncultured Rhodospirillaceae bacterium
ATCGTACAGCCCAACCGTCGCCTTAAACACGCCGCCCGCCTTTCCGATATCTTCACCGAGAAACACGACGGTTTCGTCGCGCTCCATCTCCTGCGCAATACCATCCGCAACGGCTTCCCGATATGTTAGTTCCGCCATGACGAACCTCCATCAGCCCATACTTCTGTCATGAGTGTGTCCTCGGACGGCGGCGGCCCATTTTTAGCTGCCTCCGTCGCCGCATCCAATTCCTTCAGGACGGAGTCCTCGATATCATCAATCACGTTCTTAGCGATACCAAATTCCTCAAGGCGCTGGCGATAGGCGGGAATAGGATCTTTTTTGAGCCATTCCTCCAACTCGCCGTCAGGTCGATAGGTAGCAGGGTCGGCACGGGAATGTCCGGAATGGCGGTATGTTTTGGCCTCAATAAGGGAGGGGCCCCCTCCATTTCGTGCTTTTTCAGCCGCATCGCGCGCCACCCGATAGACTTCATCCGCATCGTTACCATCTACAATAACGGAGTCCAAGCCGTAGGCGCCCGCACGGTCGGCAGCAGGATTCTCCACAGCAGTCACCTCGCTTATCGGCGTGTATTCCATGTAGAGGTTATTTTCGCAGACAAAAATTACTGGTAATTTCCAAATTACCGCGAAATTCAAGGCCTCATGAAATGCGCCGATGTTGGTGGTACCATCCCCAAAGAAGCAGAACGCAACTTGGCCCGTTTTCAGATACTGAGCCTTCCAGGCCGCGCCCGCCGCGATCGGCAGGGGTGCGCCGATAATGGCATAGGACCCCATAGCGCCTTTCTCTGCATCTGTGAGGTGCATGGATCCACCTTTGCCGCCCAGGAGGCCGTTACCTTTTCCCATCATCTCGCCGATGATCTTCTCCATGGATACACCTCTTACCTTCGTGTGAGCATGGCCGCGATAGGTGCAGAAGGTATAGTCGTCGGAGCGCATCACCGCTGCGCAACCCGAGGCAATGGCCTCCTGGCCGATAGCAAGATGGCTCGTGCCCTTGATCAGGTTTTGGAAAAAAAGATCATGAAGTCTTTGCTCCATGTGCCTAACCTCCAACTGGTATCGCCACATCTCCAGGCGTTTCTCCTCACCAACATCGTCATTTAGTATTTCAACCACCCGCTTTTTTGTGCTCTTTACATTTCTAGAGGCACGTTTCTTTATGCTTCGTTTTGCCACGGGACCCTCCCCAAATTAGTAAAGGCAGACGGTATTTTGTGAAAATGCAATCGTTTGCATAACCGTTGACGGATCATCCCACACACGATACAAGATTGTCAACGAGGCTGTGCAATCGTTTGCAGGCGCGAATAGAAAATATTAGCGGGATGGAAGCACCATTTTAATGATATCAAGGTTATGCTAGATCAAAGAGTAAGCCGTAATTATGGAGATGATTCTTACTGTCAGGAAATTGATGATATTTGTTTTCGATGAGTGAAACCTCATAGGTTATTTATTGTCGAAAAAGAGGAAAAATACCAGCATTCAAAGTCTTACGTAGACACTTCGTGAAGATCTCGAAAATATCTAAAATTTAACGACTTAAAACTAATTCTTAAACAGGAGCCGGTTTAATGTGTACAAATCATGCTTGGGGCGCAGTGACAGCAGATCCCTCGTTAAAAGGGGAAAATTTTAGCGCATCCCACCTTGATCATAATTGGAATTGGGAACGTCACTTACCCTCACCAGGAATCACGCAGACTGACACAGAAAATAGAGTAAACTTTGATCGATTACGTAAATATCGACTGGCAAGGGCTCGACAAGCTCTTGAAAAGTCTAATTGCGGTGCCCTCTTACTTTTTGACGACAACAATATTCGTTATATCTCGTCCACAAAAATTGGAGAATGGGCAAGAGATAAGGTGAGTAGATTCTGCCTTTTAGTCGGAAATGAAGAACCAATAGTTTGGGATTTTGGATCGGCGGCTGTTCATCACAGGCTCAGCTGTGACTGGCTAAATCCAGAGAATTGCAGACCAGGCATGCTGGGCCTCAAAGGCACGATACCGCCGTCTTTCGGGTTAATGAAGGAACATGCAAACGAGTTGTTCGATTTGCTCAAAAAGGCGGGTGTCGCCGATATGCCGGTTGGGATCGATATCGTCGAGACCGCAATGTTTTTTGAATTGCAGAATGCCGGCATCAAAATAGTGGATGGGCAGCAAATAATGTTGAGTGCGAGGGAGATAAAAAATCAAGATGAGTTGGTTCTTTTAAATCAAGCAGCCACGATGGTCGACGGCGTATACCAGATGATGTACGAGGAACTCAAACCGGGCGTCAGGGAAAATGATATCGTCGCAATGGCGAATAAACTTCTATACGAGATGGGCTCGGACGACGTGGAAGCTATAAATGCTGTGGGTGGGGAGCGAGGTAATCCACATCCTCACAATTTCTCTGATCGAATGTTTCGTCCTGGAGACCAAGCATTCTTTGATGTTATTCACGCCTATCAGGGGTACCGCACGTGCTATTACAGAACTTTTAATGTTGGGAAATCTACACAGCCGCAGGCAGACGCTTATAAAAAGTGCCGAGAGTGGCTCGATGCATCTATTAATGCTATAAAGCCCGGTGTAACAACTGATCAAGTGGCGTCCCTTTGGCCTAAGGCCGAGGAATTTGGATTTCCAAGTGAAATGGCCGCTTTTGGTTTGCAGTTTGGCCATGGATTGGGTTTGGCGCTCCACGAAAGACCAATTATTTCCAGGTTAGTTTCCCTTGAAAATCCAATGGAAATAAAAACGGGAATGGTATTTGCTCTAGAGACATACTGCCCGGCTACAGATGGATTTTCAGGTGCTCGGATAGAAGAAGAGGTAATTGTGACTGATAACGGGTGCGAGTTGATTACTTTATTTCCAGCAGAAGAATTGCCTATAGCAAATAAATACTAGAGCAGAAATTTTGTTGCTACTAGTTAGTAATTTGATATTTCGTGCGATGAAACTTCTATAATTTGATCATTAAGATGCGGTGGCTTTCTGTTTTTTTGAGGTGAAAAAGCACTGAATTTACATATAACACAGATTTACGATTTTGTTTTTTTAAGCCAAAACTCACGATTGTTCGTTGTCAATATTTGCGCTAGATCGCCGAGACAAACGGGAGATTTGAGCCGGGAGCCAACTATTTTCTTACACTTGAAGTTATCAAAATGTTTTGGGATAGACTTGGTAACGATGTTTAGTATCAGGTTAAGTATTCCGGCAAGTTGTCAGCAGAACAGCATGATCTAGAGTCATTTGCTGTAATGGACCTGACGCAGAAGAAGAAGATAACTTTTCGCACAGACTTGGGATAGCAAATTTGGCAAATGGCAAATTAAGGTGGTTACAAGCTCTCTAAATATCGGTTCAAGTCATAATAGACTCAATAGGGGCTATTGCAGCCAGTGAGAGGCTAAAGCGCTCCACGAGGACACACATAATGAATTTCGTAATTTTTTGCATAGACAAACCTGGCATATCCCGTGATCCGAGTATCATGAAGGCACATGTTGAATATCTTGCCGATAACCCAATCAAGATCATTATGTCAGGTCCATTGACAGACGATAATGGGGATAAAGTCATAGGCAGCCTCTACTTGGTTGAAGCAGAAAACCGGGATGAAGTAGATACGTTCCGAGAGAAGGATCCCTTGGTTCATGCGGACTATTGGGAACTTGTCGAGGTGCGCGCCTTTGATAAACGCGTCGATAACAGAGATTAAAAGGGAGAATTTTTACTATGGATTTGGGACTCAAAGGAAAGAACGCCATCATCACTGGTGCCAGCCAGGGCATCGGTCAGGCCATAGCCTACTCCTTGGCTGCGGAAGGCTGCAATGTGGCGATTGGCGCCCGTGACCAAGAGCGCATCGACGCCACAGTTTCGGAAATAGAGGGTAAAGGGGTTAAGGGCGCCGGCATCATCTGCGATTTATCCAGTGAAGCAGGATGTAAGAAATTCGTTGAGGAGTCCGGCTCCATCATGGGGGGTATTCAAATTCTGGTAAACAATGTGGGCGGAATGATCCCCGGAACACTAGAAAAAATGGGTGAGGATGTCTGGGGTACGGCGATCAATCTGAACTTGATGGCCGCGGTTTACACCACCAAACACGCTATTCCGTATCTGAAGAAAAACGATCATGCACGCATTCTCAACGTATCAGGAATTTCCGGCACGCAACTTTTGCCGGGGTCATTAACGACCACCATTCCGAATACGGCACTGATCGGATTTAACAAATTGATGGCGGCTGATCTTGGCACGAGTAACATTACTGTTAATAATATTTGCCCTGGCATGACAGCTACGGACTCTTGGGTGCCCCGCGCTGAAGCGATGGCAAAGATCCGAGATACGACCTCCGATAATCTTCGGGACTCAATATCCGCTCAGACCATGCTGGGTCGCTGGGCGGAGCCAAAGGAGATTGGTGACGTTGCGGCTTTCTTGGTTTCGGACCGGAACTCCTACATGACTGGAACGACCGTAGAAGTATGCGGTGGCATAACCAAATATATTTAGAGGGTGCGGGGGCATATGAGATCTTATGTCCCCGTCCCCTATTGCTTTAAATACCGCCTAAAATGAGTAAAAATATAGTCTGCGATTTTTGTAGAACCCGACGGTAGAGTGTGAACGGCATCGTAAAAATCGCTACTGTTCAAATCGATATTCCCAGCCAAATCAATACAATACAGCTCTCTTTCGCGACAGAAAGCCAGTGTTACTTCATTAAAAAGAGACATCTGTACCAGACTTGCATCCGAGGGTACAAAATCGTCCGTCACTTGGTTTTCCTGAACCAAAGTCTCGAGTTCTCCTTTAAAAAAACGGTAGTCGCCTCTGGGCTGGGTTATATAAATAGGTTCGGCTCCCAATCTTTTTATCCTCGAACTCAGCACTTGAAGCCGGCGCTTATAATCATCAAGCTTTTGGGAAATATTTGACCTCAAAATTTCTGGGTCGGTCCATTCACTCACGGGCATCCATACGCCTGTAATTTGGGCATTGGTCCCATGCATTAATCTAGTCCGTCTCGCCACAAAACTTCCTCTAATCCTGCGAAATTGGTTATAAAAGACACTATGATTCATTATATATTGGCGCATTTGCCGAAAAACGTTAGGTGATCGCATTTCGTCAAACTTGCGAACGCTCGTGCCTACTGCCACATCGTTAATTCCCAGATAGCCAATAACATATTGAGGTTTAAGCTTTGGTATTTTGGAGAGCCAAAGATCAAACGCCTTGATGTGCCCCCGTGTAGACTGACCATCTATTGCGGCATTTGTAACAGCAAGATCATTACCCGCCGCGTTGAACTTTTCCTGTAACTGAGCAACCCAAGTTTCTCGATCGTCCAGGAATCGCTCATTGGTCGTGCTTCCACCAATTACAAGAACATCAATATTCGCTGGATTGGAACCATAGTTACCCCTAAGTCCATATTGATCTCTCGTGTAAACGACGACTTTGCCAGGTTTTATAAACTCAGACACATCAAAGTAACGGGTCTCATTTCGGGGAACATTCAGGACACTATAATTTGGTCCAAAAATCCAATTGCCGAAAACAATCTCTGCTACAACTAAAGCACCGATTATCAGGCCCAGATTGATCGATATAACTCGGGTGATTCGCTGCATATTTTTCCTAAAATTGCGAGAGGGGTGTGCACGCGGGACTACTTATCCTCCGCTCCCCACGGTACAAAGGGAAAAAGCGCCTCATTGCCCAGTTCACGGCAAGCTTGAACAAAGGTCCAAACAAAACCAGCGCCAAAACGCCGACTACGACTTCATTATGCGTAAAAGTCCCAGCATTTGCTAGCACGTACATACCCATACCGTCTACCAATACAAAAAACGCGAAGATCACAGCACCAACCAGTGCCCGACCAGCGTCGAAATTGATGCACTTATCGCTCGCGCAATGTCCCTGATCTGTCATGTTACCCTTTTTTGAACGTTGTGTCGGGGCTAGTTTTTGTAACGGTCCATTCTCATGGTATCATAGCAAACGAATACTTTGTGCAAACGTTTGCGCAGACCATGCAAGAGATTGGAGCGGGGGTCAATCCGATAATACCAAGTCGTGATAACTGTATTCCCTAGAGGGCTTGTTCACATTCCCATTGGTGAGGCACTATGGGCGAATTAAGGGAGACTTTTGAATGACAATCGATGTTCACGCCCATTACCTGTCCCCGGGTCTGGCGGACGGATTAAGGAAACGGACTGAAGCTCCTCGGATTGAGCAACTGGAAGATGGGCGGGAGCGCTATCACATGCCTCACGGCACGCTAATGCTGTCAGACGCCTATTACGACATGAACGCACGACTTTCCTATATGGACATGCTTGGTGTGAACCGCCAAATTCTCTCGTTTCCTGGTCTGTTCGGTGTGGACAGCTTGCCCATAGGAGACTGCGCGGATCTGCTGGCCGGTTTCAATGACCATGTTGCCGGAATTGCGGGGGCGCGCCCCACCCGTTTCTCCGGCCTAGCCGCCTTACCTCTTGCCGATATGGATGAGGCTGTTCGGGAGTACCGCAGAGCGCGACTCGACCTAGGCTTAGTTGGCGCCATTTTGCCAGTGAATCTTCTGGTGTCCGTGGATCACGCGGCCAGCTTGGCACCCGTATTTGCTGCGGCGCAGGAGTTGGGCGGCCATCTATTTGTTCATCCCGGTCGCCGCGCAGACGAGGTCCCGCCCGCAGGTACTGCGCAAAAGCCCTCCCCTTACGTGGACAACATTTCGGCGCGGCTTGCGCTTGCAGTCCAGGACCGATGCGCAGCGGCCATGGTTACGCTTGTTTTCTCTGACTTCCTCGAGGCCTATCCGGACGTGTCCCTGCACGTGGCCAATCTGGGTGGGACACTACCAATGGTGGTAGAACGCATGGATCAAGTCACTCTTACACGCACGCCTGGGGATCCAGCGCCTTCGTCGTTCCTGAGGCGGGTCCATGTTGATTGCTCGTCCCTTGGCCCCCGTGCTATCGAGATTGCAGCCGCTTTTTATGGCGCAGATAAAATTTTGTTTGGCTCCGACTGTCCCATTTTCATGACCGATTGGTCCCTGGATGCGGTGGCCAATACTCGCCTCTGCGACGCAGACAAGCATGCCATAAGGGAGGGCAACGCGGCCCGTCTGTTCAAAACACTATTGTAAAAAGCGGCAGTGCGCGCCCGGCCATAACTGGATTATAGCGAATTCGGTCGATAACACTTTACCGTCAAGGTAGCCTGATTTAAGGCTCAAAGACTCAGCAGTGGAGCCGAGACACATAGCCGGTGGAGACATCGCCCCACGAACCGTTTGATCTTGCCGTCCGCCTCCGCTTTAAGTTTGGCTCGCGAACAAAACAAATAAAGAGAGTTCCTATGTCCAAGGTCACTGAAGAACAGATCCTCGATGCCCTTCAATCCGTTGACGTGCCTAGAAAGGGCCAAAGCGTGGTATCGCTTGGCCTGATCTCTGGCATTGCCGTCAAAGACGGTCTTGTTCATGTCTCCATCGAGACGACACCAGAGACCGCGCAGGAGATGGAAAAAGTTCGGCAAACCTGTGAACAGGTTATACGTGACGTCGCTGGCGTACAAAACGCGACGGCTGTCCTGACGGCAGAAAAGCCGACAACACAACCGGCACCCCAGACCGCTCCTGCCCAGTCCCAGCAGGGCCAAAACGTCCCGGGTGTGGCAGCACTTATTGCCGTTGCCTCCGGCAAAGGCGGCGTAGGCAAATCAACGACAGCGGTCAATCTCGCGCTTTCTCTTGCGGCTCAGGGCAAGAAGGTCGGACTTCTTGACGCAGACGTCTATGGCCCATCCCTGCCGCGCATGATGGGCATTACGGATAAGCCGCAACAAACTCAGGAGAACCGCCTCCTGCCACCAGAAAATTTTGGGGTGAAATGTATGTCCATGGGCATGCTGGTTGAAGAGGAAGAACCGATGATATGGCGGGGCCCCATGGTGATGGGCGCGCTTCAGCAGATGCTCACGGAGGTAGAGTGGGCTCCTCTTGATATCCTAGTCATCGACATGCCACCAGGCACGGGAGACGCCCAGCTAACCCTATCCCAACAGACACAGCTAACGGGCGCGATCATTGTCTCCACACCTCAGGACATCGCCCTTTTGGATGCGAGAAAGGGCCTAAATATGTTTCGTAAAGTCTCAGTTCCCATTCTCGGAATAATCGAAAATATGAGCTTCTTTGTCTGCCCGCACTGCGGCGAGACCAGTCACATCTTTAACAATGGTGGCGCACAGCTGACGGCGGACAAATACGAGGTTGAGTTTCTGGGCGCTATCCCCCTCGATATCCAGATCCGAGAGACTTCTGACGCTGGACAGCCGATTTCGGCGACCGACCCTGCCAGCCCACATGCCCAGGCGTATGCGAAAATTGCAGAGAAAGTGGCGGCCAGCATCGAACATTCTCAGGTAACCCAAGCTCGACAGACACCCAATATCAGCATTGAATAAACATAATGCTACGGAAGTAAAATCAGGAGCCTACCCCTGACCCAATCATTGAACTAGGTACGATAGGCATAGAGACGGGAGACAACGATTATGCGAGTTGCAGTTACAGGATCAGCAACAGGGATTGGCGCGGAAGCGTGCCGCTTGTTAAAAGAACGGGGCGACGAGGTCATAGGTTTTGATGTGGCTGAGACCCCGGCAAACGTGGATCGTTTCTATAAAGTCGACTTGTCCGACCTGGCTGCTATAGAAACCGTATTGGCCAGCGTCGAGGGGCGCTTTGATGCCCTACTGAACATTGCTGGAGTGCCGCCCAGACCAGATAACGAGGTGCTAGTCCTTTCCGTGAATTTCATCGGCCTCCGTGCATTCACGCTGGGCCTAATGGACAAGCTCAATGACCCGTCATCAATTGTTAGTATGTCATCTCGAGCGGGAATGGCGTGGCGGGACAACATCGATCAAGTAAAGGCTTTGATGGGGCTCACTCCGGATGCCTCAATCGAGGAATTCTGTCGCCATCATGAGATCAACCATGTTCGGGCCTACAATCTCTCCAAGGAGGCAGTTATTGTCTGGTCAATTGCGCAGACAGAATCCTTAGTGTCGCGTAATATCCGCCTTAACACGGTGAGTCCGTCTGGGGTGGAGACCAAGATACTGGACGATTTCAAGGATGCGTTCGGCCGTGAACGGGTTGAACAAAACACAAAAAGGGTGGGCCGCCTGGTCAATCCCGATGAAGCCGCTCAAGCCGCCATTTTCTTGGCTTCACCGGATAGCAGTTGGATTAAGGGAATTGATCTTGGCATTGATGGCGGTGCCGTTGCCATGAACATCAGCGATGCCCTAGGCCTTAAAGAGTTTGCTTCACTGATCTAAACCGCCAACCGAGTGAAGGTAAGGCTCCAAGGCCGGACCGAAGGAGGAAGTTACTCTTACCAATAAAAAACGCTTTGACTAGACAGGCCGAGAAACCAAAAAAGAGGGCTGCCGTGGTCGAGGTCCCCACTTGGTCTCCTCATGTTTCGTAGTAATTGCGTTCCTGCAAATATCATGCTGTCTTTAGAGCTGGCACACGGCAAATAATACCTCAATAAATGTAGCATGATGCCCCCAGGGAGCGCGCATGAGTAAAAAAAGGCCTAATTTCGTTGTCATCATGACAGACCAGCACCGGGCAGACTATCTGGGCTGCTATGGACATCCTTTTCTGGAGACACCCGCACTCGATGGCCTAGCCAAGCGTGGAACACGGTTTACCCGATTTTATGTCAACTCACCAGTATGCATGCCCAACCGGGCATCTTATGCTACAGGACGACTGCCCTCCATTTGCGGGGCTCGGGGAAACGGACACCCGCTTGCCAAAGACGCGAACACTTTTATCGATCTTTTGCGCACAAAGGGCTATCGCACGTCGCTCGTGGGTAAGTCCCACTTAATGCCCATGACCTCTTTCCCACCCACCTGGGGCCATGAGATCGGAGAGGACATGGAACCGGCAGGTGCCGGCTTCGAGGAAGCGCGGCGAGATGTGATACCTCCCGAAACCTATGACCAGGAAAATCCTGCCAAATGGGCGGAAAACGACGGTTGGAAACTAGATCTGCCATTTTACGGCTTTGAGAAAGTCTTTCTCTGTACGGGTCATGGTGATCAAGTGGGCGGGGAGTACGTTCATTGGCTAAAACGTAACGGCATCGACCAAGCCAGCGTGGCCGGCCCAGATAATGCGCTTTTATCGGACGCGATCGCTCCACAAGCATGGCGCACGGCGTTACCCGAAGAATATTATCCTACCACGTATATCAGAGATCATAGCCTGCAAATGATCGACACATATGCTGATAACCCGGAGGACGACCCGTTTTTTATGATGGTCTCCTTCCCAGACCCACATCACCCGTTTACGCCACCCGGCAAATACTGGGACATGTACAATCCTGACCAGGTAGAACTGCCCAGCTCCTTTCATATGGATACCCAAAATACTCCGGGGGCCGTCACGCAGGCCCGGCAAATCCTTAAAGACTATGGTATGGACCCGGCGAAGACCATGGTGATTCTGCCTGCAAATGAGCGAGAAATGAGAGAAGCTATTGCATTGACCTGTGGCATGATCACGATGATTGACGATGCAGTTGCTAATATTCTGAGGAAACTTGAGGAGCGCGGGCTTGCCGAGGATACAGTAATTTTATTCACCGCCGATCATGGGGATCTCCTTGGCGACTATGGCCTGCTGTTAAAAGGCCCGCTTCACGCTCAGTCTCTCGTCAGGGTACCGTTCATATTTGCTGATCCCCATACAAAAGGGGTTTCGGTATGCGATGCCATCAGTGGCACAATCGATATTTCGGCCACAATCCTAAACCGGGCAGGACTTGGGGGGTATCATGGCATACAGGGCCGCAGTCTGTTGCCTGAGATCAAAACAGGTGAAGACCATGGCCGAGGCGCCTGGATCATTGAAGAGGAGAGCCAATGGCCCATGTTCGGATTAGAACCTCCGGTGAGACTCAAAACTCTGGTCACAGAGGACTGGCGGGTCAGCCTTTATGACGGCAGCGACCTGGCAGAAATGTATAACTTACGAGACGATCCTTATGAAATGAGAAACCTGTGGAACAATCCCGACTATATCGCCGTCCAGGCAGACCTTATGGAACGCATGGCACGGGAGATGATTTACTATACAGACCTCAGCCCAGCGCCTCGTCGGAGAGCGTAATGGAAGGGCACAAGATTACTCAGTTAGATTATTGGCCGTCGGAGATATCCGATGGACTGTGATGTCCTTGTTGTCGGCGGTGGGCCGGTAGGGCTCACGTTCGCAAGCGAGCTTGCGCTCCAGGGCCATAGGGTAACACTAGTGGAAAGCCGCCACGGACCCACGAACCACCCCAAGGCGACACTCCTCGGAGCACGGTCGATGGAATTTTATCGACGTTGGGGTCTGGATGACGCCATTTTCAATGCCGCTTTGCCCCCGGATGAAAACTACTGGATTATTTTTTGCACGCGCCTTTCCGGCATCGAATTAGACCGCTTTGCCTCACCCTCCATTAATACGGTTCGTGAGCGGCCTGACGGCGCTGAGGAGCGCTGGCCTGAACTCAAATGGTCGCCCTACGGGAAAACACAGATCGGACAGGTTCTGCTGGAACCTGTGCTATTGGACCATGCCCGTACGATCGCCAATCTGGATCTCCGCCACGGACATAAATTGGTTTCATTTGCGGACCACGAGGATCATGTGGAGGCCGCAATCGAAATAACGGACACCGGGGCAATAACCACTCTTCGGTGCCGCTATCTCATTGGATGCGACGGCGGCGCCAGCACTGTACGCAAGTCGCTAGGGATTGAGTTCGGTGGGCGAGGAGCCTGGCGTTCTAACATCAGTTTTTATTTCCGCTCTTCGTCCTTTATGGACGCCCATGGCAAGGGCCTGGGCAACCTTTATTTTATTTTTGCGCCGGACAGTTTTGGCGTCTTTACAGCAATTGACGGTAAAGAGCTATGGAACTACCAGCTGTATTATGTTGATAATGATCGCGACCTGGCAGCCACTGATCCAGAGGAAGCTCTTTTCCGCGCAATGGGAAAGCCGTTTGAATACGAATTACTAGCAACAACTCATTGGCAGCATCACCAGTCCGTCGCCCCTGAATGGCGACGCGGCAATATTTTTTTGGCAGGCGATGCGGCGCACTTATTCGCGCCAACCGGGGGGGTAGGCATGAATACCGGGATTGCGGATGCCTTTGATTTAAGTTGGAAATTAGACGCCGTGATATCGGGCTGGGGTGGTGATGGGCTTTTGGCATCCTACCAGGAAGAACGCCGACAAGTTGCCTGGCGTAACTCGCAGCGCTCCATGCTGAACTCAGACACCATCGACTTTGTGATGTCGCAGGTGCCCGACGGGATTGAGAACGACACCGATGAGGGGGAGAAAAAACGACGAGATTTGAAGAAAAACATACGCTGGATGGCGCGTCAGTTTAACTCAGCCGGTGCCCATTTAGGCCACCGCTACGCAGGATCCCCGATCATAGTAACAGACAACTCACTGGAACCGCCGGACGATTTATCTACGGTCCAGCAGAGCACATGGCCGGGCGCCCGCGCGCCCCACGCCTGGCTGAACAGCCACACGAGCACCCTCGACTGGTTTGGTGAAAAATTTATGATCATTTATACCGGCCCTATGGCCACCGATGCGGACGCCTTAATGGCAGTGTTCAAGGATCACGCCATCCCGGTTGGAAGCTGTCAGATCAAAGATCCCCATGTGCAAACCCTTTACGAACGTCCATTAGTCCTTGTCCGCCCCGACGGTCATGTGGCCTGGCGTGGACGAGCCTTCCCCGATGACGCCGACAGTCTCATCCGTCAAATCAGCGGGCACCAGCCGTAGCGCAAAATCGAGCCACCTTTTCTTGTAGCGGCACAGTTTCTCACTTAACGTACGGAATAGTTATATACTCAAGGAAAACACTAATCATGAGCACTGATCGATTTGATGTTACCGGCAAGATCGTTTTGATCACCGGCGCCGGTCAAGGTATCGGCCGCGACTATGCCTTGGCCTTCGCCAACGCAGGTGCGAAACCCGTTCTGGCTGAACTTAACGCGGAAAGCCTGAAGAATGTCGCGGCAGAAATAAAGGCCGCTGGAGGCGAGGCGTTGGCGATCGAGACTGATGTGGGAGAACCGGACTCCGTTGAGTCCATGGCGGCTGAGACGATAGCTGAACACGGTAAAATTGACGTCCTCATCAATAATGCAGCCATCTTTGCCTCTATACCCACACGGCCGTTTTATGAAATACCATACGACGAATGGACAAAGGTGATGCATGTCAACGTCACTGGATCATACAATTGTGCCCGATCTGTAGTGCCAGCAATGAGAGAAGCGGGCCAAGGAAGGATCATCAATATCTCGTCAGGCACGGTGCCACAAGGGGCACCAGGTTTCATGCATTATGTCACCTCAAAAGCGGCCATCGTGGGTATGACACGCGTCATGGCGCGCGAGCTTGGCGACGACAACATCAACGTCAACGCTATCATGCCGGGTTATACCGAAACTGAGGTAGACCACGCTAGCATGGACGACGGTGGCCGAGAGCACATTAACAACATCCGCATCTTGAAACGCGTCGAGACGCCGGATGATCTGATTGGGCTTGCCATGTTCCTATCGTCACCTGCCAGTTCCTTCATCACCGGCCAGTCCATCGCCTGTTGTGGCGGAGAAGTGATGCTTTAAATCGGGGTTTCATCCGAGCAAGTCTAACATTAACTCGAGCTAAGCTTGGCAGACGATATTCGTATGGCAAAATTCCGAGAAGCGCCGAAGAGTTTTTTCAGAGATCTAAGCCCACCCAACTTCGCATGTGCATGCAATCACCTGTTATCCATGGTATCGAGTTAGCTCATATACCTAATAGCTTTTCCGCATTGCCATGCAGAATTTTATCCTTATCCGTAGCATTTAGCGTCAACCGCTCCATCCACATGGGTCCAGGTTCATTGGGCACGAAAGGATAATCGATGGCAAAGAGGATACGATCTGCGCCCATTTCCTGAATACAGCACAGCATCGCGGGGTCGGAGAAGAACCCACTTGTGGTGATATGGAAGTTAGAAGTAAAAACATCTCGAAACGCGACACCATCATTTCCGGGCCGGTTCAGCGCTAGGTCGATCCGCCACATGAGAAACGGCAGGGTTTCGCCGAGGTGGCCAAGGATAATCTGTAAGTCGTGATATCGCTCAAAAACGCGGGACAATACCATTCGAATGCCAATGGTGGCGGTTTCCATTGTGAAGCCCCAACCCGCGTTCATTAAGCCGGGATACTCGGACGCATAATCGCTAAGATAGGCTTTTGCCACCGCCGGATGAATGTTGGCCGGATGAAGATAGATAGGAACACCCAGTTCCTGCGCGCGTGCAAAAATGGGCCAAAACAACTCATTATCAGGGAAAAGCCGTTGATCCCCAATCAATCCATGGATCATTGCGCCTTTGAAACCTAGTTCGTTGACACTCCTAGATAGTTCGTCCGCCGCCGCCGCCGGGTCGGCCGTGGGCAATTGGGCAAAGCCCATCAATCGATCTGGATACGCATCGCAGACTTCTCTGAGCCGGTCATTGGCTGCCTTAGCCAAAGGAATACCCGTGGCCGCATCCAAGCGCTGGGTAGAGGGGGCACCATGAGAGAGTACCTGCACGTCAATCCCGGCTTCGTCCATAGACTGGATGCGCTTTTCTCCAACCTCAAAAAGCGCGTCCCGCACAAAACCACCCGTGCTCCTATCAATCCCCGTATAGTGCTCTACAACAGTTTCGTCATAATAATGTTCCTCGATGGCGATCACTCGCTGGTCATTTAAGATGGTCATTTAGGAACCTGCCCCCGGTCAAAATTTTTTAAAATCATGGACCCTGATCGGGATCCGTTCAAGCTTGCAAAAATGTCACTTAGCTTCTCTTATTGCGCGAATGGAAAACACAGATACAGACGTCATTGTCGTCGGCGGTGGGCCGGCTGGGCTGATGCTTGCCATTGAACTTGGACGGCGGAATATTCGCTGCATCCTGTTTGATGAGGATGACTCCACGACACCCAACCCGCAAGCAAATGCCACCCAAGCCAGGACCATGGAACATTTCCGGCGTTTGGGGTTTGCGGATGAGGTGCGCGCCGAGGGACTGCCGTCGGATTATCCGACGGATATCGCCTACTATACGTCATTTTCGAAATATGAACTCGCCCGATTCAAGCTCCCGTCCTCTTCAGAGGCCAAGGAACTAATAAAAGGCATGGGTGGGTCTTGGAGCGCCGCGGAACCGCCCCACCGAGTCTCTCAAATGTATGTGGAGAAGGTGTTGCAACACCAAGCCATGAAGCTAGCAACCATTGACCTTCGGTATCGTCATGAAGTGACCGAGGTTACCGACCACCGCGATCATGTCAGCGCGACAGTTACGTCAGAGGCAGAAGAGACGATCATCACCGGAAAATACCTTGTCGGTTGCGACGGCCCGCGAAGTCGGGTGCGCAAGACACTTGGAATCTCTTTGCAGGGTGAGTCCGGTGTGGCGCGCGAGTTCCTCGGAGGCCCAATGCATGCGGTCTATCTTCGTGCGCCGCATCTTTACGATATGATCAGCGGCGATCCTGCCTGGATGCACGTCAACATCAACCACAAGCGACGTTGTTTTTTCGTTGCTTTGGACGGAGAGGCCGAATTTGTCTTCCATCCCCAATTGAAACCTGGGGAGGATAAAGCCCCGATTTCCGATGCCCATGCGCGGACCATGTTCAATGAATGCATGGGCCAGGAGGTAGATATCGAAATCATTAGCCGGTCCTCCTGGACGGCGGGGCTGACATTGGTCGCGGAGAGAATGTCAAAGCGTCGGATTTTTATCGCAGGTGATGCGGCCCATTTGTTCACCCCCACGGGTGGGCTCGGCTA
>CAXFCV010000105.1:0-2869 GCA_964000975.1 uncultured Rhodospirillaceae bacterium
AGGAAGAGCGTATTAAATATTGGCTCTCCCAGGGTGCCAAGCCATCCGACCGCGTGGCTCGGTTCTTAGGTCAGGCTGAGATCATCCAGTTGCCGGGGCGCGCCGATCAGACCAAACAGCATTTACCCCGGGCTAAGACCCTGGAGCGTATGAAGGAGAAAGAAGAGGCAGCCGCCGCCGCAGCGGCAGCGCCGGCTGAAGAGGCGCCTGCTAAGGAGACGTCAGCAGAGGAGGCCTCAATAGAGGAGGCCTCAGCAGAGGAGGCTCCAACAGAGGAGGCTTCATCAGAGGAGGCCCCAGCCGGTGAAGCCCCAGCGGAGGAAGCCCCTTTGGAAAAGGCGGCGACAGAAGAAGTTGCCGTCGAACCGGAGGAGAAAACGGACTAGACCGGAGGGCACAGGGTTTTTGCCGCAATGTCCGCGCCTGACAATGACCGGGTTTGTCTTGGTATCGTCATGGGTCCGCAGGGTCTTAAGGGCGCGGTCTGGATTCGGAGCTACACGGCGTGGTCAGAGAACATTGCTTCTTACGGCCTGCTCAGCGACGTTACTGGCGAGCGAAAGTTTTCCATCCGCATCTTGCGGTCAACCAAAAAAGGTTTGGTTGCCGAGCTAAGTGGGGTCGACGACCGGACGGCGGCGGAGGAGATCAAAGGCCTGGAACTTTATGTTTCCAGGGATGCGTTACCCGAAACGGATGAGGAAGAGTTCTATTACTCGGATTTGATTGGGTTAAAAGTTGAAGATGAAAATGGCAAGGTCATGGGTCAAGTGAAGATGATGGACAATTACGGTGCAGGTGAAGTGATGGAGGTAACGCTCATTAGCGGAGAAGCTTTGCTGCTGCCGTTTACCAGGGAGGCAGTACCAATCGTTGATGTGCCCGCCGGAAAAATCCAGATCGTTCGGCCAATCGAAGTTAATCCTGGTCAGGCGCGAAACGACCATGACGAGGATTGTGGCGCATGAAGAGCTGGGCGGCTAAGGTTCTGAGCCTGTTCCCAGACATGTTTCCCGGGCCTCTCAACTATTCCCTAGCGGGGAAGGCACTGGCGGACGGACTTTGGTCGTTGGACGCTATCGATATCCGGTGTTTTGCGAGAGACAAACACAAAACGGTGGATGATACGCCATTTGGCGGTGGTCCTGGCATGGTCATGCGCCCGGATGTAGTGGATCGCGCCCTGGGTGAGGTCATATCCGGTCTGGGTGATGTGCGTTTGCCAGTGCTTTTTATGTCGCCTCGGGGCACACCCTTGAACCAAGCACGGGTTCGTTCCCTTAGCGCCGGTCCCGGAGTTGTTATTGTTTGCGGTCGGTATGAAGGTCTTGATGAGCGCGTGATTGAAGCGCGGCAAATGGAAGAAGTTAGCCTCGGCGATTACATCCTATCCGGCGGTGAACTTGCGGCGTTGGGTTTGATGGATGCCTGTGTTCGGTTGCTTCCCGGCGTGATGGGCTCGGATGAAAGTCCTGAAGAAGAGAGTTTTGAACAGGGTTTGTTGGAGTATCCCCACTACACCCGGCCAAGAACGTGGTGCGACCGGGACGTGCCGAAGGTGCTGCTCTCCGGCCATCATGAGAGGGTACGTGCTTGGCGTAAGGCGAAAGCAGAAAAAATTACACGTGAACGACGGCCCGATCTGTGGGATCGGTTCGCTCAAGGCCGGGATCCGTGCCGGCATTAACCTGAGGAAAGAAAAATGAATACCATTCAAGAAATCGAAAATGAGCAGATGGCTAAGTTGATGGCGGACAAGTCCCTGCCGGAATTTGCGCCCGGTGACACGCTCAAAGTGAATGTGAAAGTGGTCGAAGGATCCCGGGAACGGATCCAGGCCTTTGAAGGCATGTGCATCGCTCGTAAAAATGATGGCCTGCACTCTTCTTTCACCGTCCGAAAACTCTCGTATGGCGAGGGGGTTGAACGGGTCTTTCCGGTCTATTCGCCGAATGTTGACTCCATTGAAGTGGTCCGCCGGGGGGATGTGCGACGTGCTAAGCTGTATTATATGCGCAACCGCCAGGGCAAACGCGCTCGGATTGCCGAGCGGACAGATGGTTATGCTGCCAAGCTGAGCGCAGCCGAGCGTCAAGAGGCGGCCGATATGAAGGCCGCAGCCAATGCTGCTCAGGCTGAAGCCCTGGGGTCAGGGGATCAGGTCGCAGACGAGCAGGTGGCAGAGGATCAAGTCGGAGAGGAAGTAAAAGACTCCTTGGAAGCCGACAAGTCCTGAGACCGGACCGACAGGAGAGGTGCCATGAGTCGACAAACGACATTGTATGATAAAATTTGGGATGCCCATTTGGTAAATGAGCGGGAAGACGGAACGTGCTTGCTATACATCGACCGTCATTTGATTCATGAAGTCACCAGCCCGCAGGCCTTTGAAGGTTTGCGGAGCGCGGGCCGTAAGGTGCGCCGGCCGGACCTGACGTTGGCGGTGGCTGATCATAATGTACCGACCTCGGATCGCTCCAAAGGCATCGATGACGACGAGTCTCGCATTCAGATTGAAACACTAGATAAAAATTGTGCGGACTTCGATATCGAGCTTTACGGTATGGACGACATCCGACAAGGTATCTGCCATGTCATAGGTCCCGAGCAAGGGTTCACCCTCCCCGGCACGACCATGGTGTGTGGCGACTCTCATACGGCGACCCATGGGGCTTTTGGATGTCTTGCATTCGGCATTGGAACGTCTGAAGTCGAACACACACTCGCGACCCAGACAATGGTGCAAACCAAGGCTAAAAACATGCGGGTGACCGTTGATGGAGATTTGCCGCTCGGGGTGACAGCAAAGGACATGGTTCTCGCCATCATTGGGGCCATCGGAACTGCCGGGGGCACAGGCTCTGTCATC